>CAIVYV010000085.1 GCA_903910215.1 uncultured Pseudomonadota bacterium | reverse complement strand
CGGTTTTGCCGTTCTCCAATACACGGGTTACTACACGATCATCACCAACAGCTTTTGTGCATTGGTCGCAGCGGCCTGCGTGTGGCCTGAGCGCTTTGGTCGATTCGCGGCCGCGCTGCGCAGCCCGATCGCCATCACGGCAGCAGCCGTGTCGATTTTCATGGTGGGTCTGCTCTACGTGACCTTGCTGACGCGGGTTCACCACCCGCAGGGTCTGGAGCATCTCACCAACCTACTACTGCACTATCTGATTCCACCGCTATTTGCGTATTTCTGGTGGCAGGTAGTGCCGAAAACCTCGGTGGACTGGCGGGATGCCTGGCGGTGCATGACGTTGCCGACAGCTTATTTGGTTTATCTCGCCGTCCGCGGCGAGGCAACGGGGCTCTATCCCTATTACTTCATCGACGTTGGCCAACTCGGCTATGCAAGCGCAGCCCTGAATGCACTCGCGATCGCCGCCGTGTTCCTGCTGGCAACGGTGGGTTTCATTCGACTCAAACGCTAACTTTGCAGCACCTCGAGTGCTGCACGTTCGCCCGACTCCATCGCGGCTTCCATACCGACTTCGAATCGTCGAGTGTGTTCACCTGCGAAATGCAGTCGCGCGTGCGGCTTCGACATCTGCTGATTCCAATCGAACGCCACGTGCGGTTGTAAACCATAACTGCAACCACCGATGGTCGGTGCCTGTGCCCAGGAATGCGCCCCGATGAACTCAAGCTTGCCGCGAGTGCTCGGTCGACGCTGTTCGATGTATCGAATCGCAAGCTCACCGCGATCCCGCGGCGCGAGCCGATCAAGCTCGTACGATTTCGCACCGAAAGCCAAGGCGCTGATCAGCTCCCGTTTGCCGTCATGTTCGATCTGTTGACGGATCAAGGTGAAAAGCCCGTCGGTCCACATCGAGGCTTCGATGCCGTCGGCTTCCCAATACGGCGCTTTGACACGCAACCACACCTGGCTTTGGTTGCCATAGGGCATTCTTTCGACAGCCTGCGCCTGCGCGCCCTGCAATGACGGCGTGATCGCAATGCGCCTGAGCATCGTGAAGGGCAAAGTCGAGATCACCCGCGCTGATCGCCACTGTGACCCATCCTCGCAGCGCACGGTGCAGCCGGAGCTGGTCATATCGATGGCGATAACCTTTTTGCCAGTGATGACACGCTCGCCGAGGCTCAGGGCCATGGCATCGGTCAGTTTTGACGAACCGCCCACGACATGAAACGAATTGAGCGCAGCTCGTTCATAGGCATCCTTCCCCGACGGCTCCTGCGCCGTCGCACGCGCCCGATTCTCGACTCGCATACGCGTCGTTTCTTGAAACATGCGTAGGACGCTTTGATTCTCAAGACCCGGTGCGCCCAAGGTTTCGTTGATCAGTTCGCGCGCGGCTGCCGATGCGCCTTGCCGCTCGAGCCATTGCGCCACACTCAGATCGAACTCCTGGGCTTTTGGAGCGAGCAGCTCTTCGAGGCTTTGGAAGGGATTTCTTTGTTCTATGTAATACGCTCCGAGCGCGTGCGGTGGAACGCTGCGCTCAGGCCCTTGTAATGGGTTCCGCTTCGACGCGGCCCAATTCGCTGCAGCAATCAGTTCGTCGCCACGCACAAAAGAGTAGGGGGCGTTGATGTGCGCACCGGGTGCCATCCCGATGCCGAGCGCACGGGCCGTATCGAGAATGCGTGCGTACATACGCCCAACCTGGGAAGCGCCAAGTTCGATACGCGAATCGAATTCGTACGCCGTGTGCGAACGTCCGCCGACCCGTCGATCACTTTCGAGAACGAGCACCTTCAGTCCATCAGCGGCTAGCAGGCGTGCTGCATGCAAACCTGCAAAACCTGCGCCGATGACGATGACATCGTGTTGCGACGGTGTCGCCGCGCGCAGCCTGGCCGTTGCTGCACCGACCGTGGCGGCCACTGCGAGCGCAATCGATCGACGTCGCGTAATGAGCATTTTTATTTTCCGATACAGAAATTGCTGAAAATACGGCCGAGCAAATCGTCGGCCTGAAATTCACCCGTGATCTCACCAAGCGCCGCCTGTGCAAGACGCAGCTCTTCGGCGACGAGCTCACCGGCCCGATCGCGCTTGAGACGAGTGACGGCGTTGTCTGTATGACGGTCTGCGCGTTGCAAAGCGTCGAGATGACGCGCGCGCGCGGAGATCGTGCCGGTGTCAGCGGCCTCGTAACCCATGCACGCCTTCAAATGTTCGCGCAAACGATCTAACCCTACGCCTTGTTTGGCAGATAGAGTGAGTGTCTGATGAACACCGATCAGTGTCTTCACGCTCAGCGCGCTAGTTTGTAGTGCGGACAAAGCATCGATTTTATTGAACACCAAGGTGACCGGCAGCCCTTCCGGCCACTGTGTCTGCTCGCTGCGCCAAGCCTCGGCATCAGGATCGGTTGTAGCGTCAACGATGAACAGGACTCGATCGGCTTTGGCGATCTCGGCGCGGGCACGGCGTATCCCTTCAGCTTCAACAACATCAACCGTGGTTCGAAGGCCGGCGGTGTCGAGAACATGCAATGGCATGCCATCGATCGCGATGTGTTCACGGAGCACATCGCGAGTCGTTCCGGCGACGGGCGTGACGATCGCCGCCTCATAGCCTGCAAGCGCATTCAACACGCTCGACTTGCCTGCATTGGGCCTGCCCGCGATGACGACTGTCATGCCATCACGCAGTAAACGCCCTTGCTTGGCCGAGCGTGTCACCTCGGAAAAACGCTGCTGCAGAGCGTCGAGTCGGTTCACGAGCGCGGTGTCAGCGAGAAAGTCGATTTCCTCTTCCGGGAAGTCGATAGCAGCTTCGACCCAAGTACGTAACTCGATCAAGGCTTCGACGAGACTGTGCACTTGCTGCGAAAACTCGCCTTGCAAAGATCGCAAGGCGGCACGAGCCGCCGCCACAGAGCCTGCATCGATCAGATCGGCAACGGCTTCGGCTTGGGCGAGATCGAGTTTGTCATTGAGAAAAGCACGCTCGGTGAATTCACCGGGGCGCGCGCGGCGCGCTCCTAGCTCGATCGCTCGAGAGAGCAGCATCTCGAGGACCACGGGGCCGCCATGCCCTTGAAGCTCGAGCACATCTTCACCGGTGTAGCTGTGCGGCGCCGGAAAATAGAGCGCAATGCCTTCGTCGATGGTGAGGCCTGTCGCATCGCAAAAAGGCACAAACGTCGCGCGCCGCGGTTGAGGTAGGCCGCTCTCGATGACACCGCTTGCGATCGCGCTCGCTGCAGGACCCGATACCCGCACGATACCAACGCCACCTCGGCCAGCGGCCGTGGCGATGGCGCAGATGGTATCGCGGCGAGACATGTTCACGCGGCGCGCGTTTTCTTAGCCTCCGCCTCGATACGGCGGTTGATGTTCCACTGCTGTGCGATCGACAACAAGGTGTTGGTGACCCAATACAACACGAGGCCTGCTGGGAAGAAGGCGAAGGTCGCGCTCATGATGAACGGCAGGATCATGAACACCTTCGCCTGAATCGGATCGGGCGGCGTCGGGTTCAGCTTGTACTGCACGAACATGGCACCGGCCATGATGACGGGTAGTACAAAGAACGGATCGCGCGAGGACAAATCCTGGATCCAGAAAGCGAAGGGCGCTTGTCGCATCTCGACGCTTTCGAGCAACACCCAGTAGAACGCGAAGAACACCGGCATTTGGATAAGGATCGGCAAACAGCCCGCAAGCGGATTGATCTTCTCGCGCTTGTACAGATCCATCATGGCGCGACCGAGTTTCTCGCGATCATCCTTGTAGGTTTCTTGCAGATTCTTCATACGCGGACCAAGTACGCGCATCTTCGCCATCGATTTTCCGGAAGACTCCGACAACGGGTAAAACACGAGTTTCAGCAGCAACGTGATGAGGACGATCGACCAACCCCAATTGGTCGTGAGCTTGTACGCTTGCTCGAGTAACCAAAAGAGCGGCTTAGCGAGCAAGGTCAATACGCCGTAGTCGGCAACGAGATCGAGTCGCGGACCCGTTTTTTCCAGTTGTGCCTGTAACTTGGGGCCGACGAACAGCGTTTCTTCGAACGTCGCGCCACTACCCGGCGCAACGGTCACCGAAGGACCCGTAGTCGAGAGTAGATATTGATTGCCGTCTGTCTTGAGCGTGTAGCGATAAGCCGCGCTGCCAGCCGGCACGATCGCGGTCACAAAATGGTGTTGCATCCCGGCGATCCAGCCGCCTTGGATATCGCGCGCGAGCGCGCGATCTTCCGCGTCTTCACGATCGAGTTTTTCGTATTTGACGCCATCGTAGAACGCCGGCCCTTGGAAAGCATAGCTCTCGACCGAAAACATGGATGTTTCGACCGGAGGATCGTTACGCAATATTTGCGCGTAAGAGGCCGCACGCCACGCGTTCGCGCCTGCGTTCTCAACGTCGTAGCGCAAATCGACGCGATATTGGCCGCGCTTGAACACATATGTCTTGGTGACGGTGACGCCACTGACTGCATCGCGCCACACGAGCGGTACACGCAATTCGTCAGCGCCGTCCGACAATCGATATTCGGTCTGTGCCGCTTCGAAATCGGCAAGGTGGGTCGGACGCGCTTCGCCTGCGGCCCCAGTCAATCCTGTCTGCAGCAAATAAAAGTTGGATGGATTGGTATTGAGCAAACGAACACGCGTGTCTTCGCCTTTGACGAGCGGATACTGCGTGAGATCCGCGAGCACCAAATCGCCGCCGCGCAGCGAGATTTCGACATTCAGAACATCAGTTGCAACATTGATGGTGCTAGTGACAGATGTTGGCGAAGCGGATGCCTCCGGTGCGGTGACGCTAGTAGCAGCCGCTTGCGGAGCAACGCTCGCTTCGCCTGTGGTCGTAGCAGCCGCTTGCGGCACGCTGGCTGCGAGACCTGTCACTTCTTTTGCACTGGGTGCGGCAGTGGCGGTCGTCGCCGTGGGAGGCACCGGCAGAGCGTAATCACGCTGCCAAGTTTCGTAGTTGAGCCACAGCGCGAGCACGAGGCCGAGCCACAGGAACATGCGAGCATTAGTCGAAGTCACGTCGATCTCTTCTCTAAACGTGGCGGAACGGGATCGTAACCGCCTTCACAAAAAGGATGGCAACGACCGACTCGTTTGAGAGTCAACCAGCTGCCCCGCAGCGCACCATGCGTCTCGAGAGCTTCGAGAGCGTAATGCGAACAAGTCGGATAGAAACGGCACCGCGGTCCCAATAACGGGCTCACGATGAGTTGATACGCTCGAACTAGGGCACGGAGGATGCGGCGCATGATTTTGCTGCCTGTGTCCAAAGACCCTCGAGACTCTCGCGTATCGATTGTGCCGACGCACCTCGCACGGCCGCTCGTGCGCCGATGATGTAGTCGGCCGCCGGTAGTCGATGCTGAGCATGTCGAAACGACTCGCGGATTATGCGACGAAGTCTGTTACGGGCGACGGCATTTCCGACGGTTTTTGCAGCAACGGCCATACCAAGCCGCGGACCGCCAGTGGCGGCTTTCCGGATAACTAAACTGAGTAAGGGGTTTCCGTAGCGACGCCCCTGCCGGTAGGCAGATTCGAAGTCGACTTTACGGAGAACGCGGTTGGCGGCAGGAAACCGCAACCGAACAGGTGCCGGCGAGGCGTCCCGGATCAGGGGATCAGCTTCTTGCGACCCTTGGCGCGACGACGCGACAGGATTTTACGACCGTTGGCCGTGGCCATACGGGCACGGAAACCGTGGGTTCGGGCGCGACGGACTTTGCTAGGTTGATAGGTGCGTTTCATGCTGGCGTCACCGAAAAAAGGCCGCAGAGGTTAAGCAGAGGCACTGCGAGTGTCAAGCCAAATCCGAGATATCCACAGGCACGGTTGCCGGTATATTCTCTCCATCCCCTTACCGATTCATCTCAACAGGCAGGTTGGCGCTTGGACCACTCGCTGTGGGCTCGCTGCGCGCAAGCGCTGGAAAGCGAGCTCCCTGAAGCACAATTCAACACCTGGGTTCGCCCTTTACAGGCGATCGAGGGTGATGGCTCGTTAAAGTTGCTGGCCCCGAACCGGTTCGTCGTCGATTGGGTTAACGCCAATCTGTTGCCGAGAATCGGTGTTTGGTTGCAAAACGCCATGCCTGGACAGGCGCCTATCGTCACCGTGCAGGTCGGTGCGAAACCCGAAGCGGAGCCGGTGAATCCACCGACCTCGTCGCTGACGCCGCTGCCGACATCGAGGCCTGCCGGCCTGATCGTCGGCGCTCGGCTGAATCCGGATTCCACTTTCGACACTTTCGTCGTCGGCAAAAGCAATCAGCTCGCCAAGGCTGCGGCTCAACAGGTGGGGGAGAATCCGGGAAAGGCTTACAACCCGCTATTCATTTATGGCGGGGTCGGGCTCGGCAAAACCCATTTGATGCACGCTGTCGGTCACGCCATCCTCGCGCGTAAGCCCGACGCGCGGATCGCCTACGTTCACTCTGAGCGCTTCGTCAGCGATATGGTCAAAGCGCTGCAGCACAATCAGATGAACGAATTCAAGGCAGCGTATCGCTCACTAGATGCGCTGCTGATCGACGACATTCAGTTTTTCGCTGGAAAAGAGCGCTCGCAAGAAGAGTTCTTTCATACCTTCAACGCACTGCTCGAAGGTCAGCAACAGGTTATCTTGACCTGCGATCGTTATCCGAAGGAAGTCGATGGACTCGAAGAACGCCTGAAATCCCGCTTTGGCTGGGGATTGACCGTTGCGATCGAGCCACCGGAACTCGAAACCTGCGCGGCAATTTTGATCAGCAAAGGCGAGGCAGCAGGTGTGACGATTTCGCAAGAAGTCGCTCTGTTCATCGCCAAGCGAATTCGCTCGAACGTACGTGAGTTGGAAGGCGCGTTGCGTCGCGTCATTGCCAACGCGCGATTCACCGGACAAGCCATCACCGTCGATTTTGCGAAGGAAGCGCTCAAAGATTTATTGTCGTTGCAGGCGCGTCTGATCACGATTGAGAACATCCAGAAAACCGTAGCCGATTACTTCAAGGTTCGCGTTTCTGACCTATTGTCTGAACGTCGCAGTCGCTCGGTTGCCAGACCGCGGCAAATTGCGATGGCGCTTGCCAAGGAGCTCACGCAACACAGCCTGCCTGAGATCGGCGATGCATTCGGGGGCAGAGATCACACGACCGTTCTGCATGCTTGTCGGCGTATTAAAGCGCTGCGAGAAACGGAACAACGCGTCTCGGAAGATTATTCAAACCTGTTGAGAACCCTGACAGGTTGAAGTTCATAAGTTGTGGATGTTTTCGAAGGCGAAAATCATTCACAATCGACACACAGGGAATTCGTCGGATATGCGCGCGCCCATACACAAGCAGATTGGTCGCAAAACCATGATTTATCGAGAGTTATTTGGGTTTTCCGCATATCCACAGTGCCTATAAACACAACTATCTGAATTCTTAAATCTTTAAAACCTATATATGAAAGTCACAGCCACTCGCGAAGAGATTCTCGGACCGGTCCAAAACGTGATCGGAGTGGTCGAACGGCGTCAGACCATGCCGGTGCTTTCCAATGTCTTGCTCAGTGCGCGCAACAATCGCTTGAGCGTGACCGGAACGGACCTCGAGGTAGAGCTTGTCAGCGCAGTGACGATCACAGTAGGCGCTCCTGGCGACATCACTGTCCCGGGTCGTAAATTGCTCGATATCTTGCGATCGCTGCCTGAAGGGGTGTCAGTAACGCTCGCGAGCGAGGCAGATCGTGTGGTGGTGCGCGCGGGTCGCAGCCGGTTCACGCTCTCGACGCTGCCGGCGGCGGAGTTCCCGGTGGTCGATGAGATCAATCCGCAGCAAGTCTTGAAGCTGCCGCAAACGGCGTTCCGTCGGTTGATCGACAAAACACACTTCTCGATGGCGCAACAAGATGTCCGCTACTACCTCAACGGCATGTTGCTCGAGTCCGAAGGGGGCAAATTGCGCGCCGTCGCCACCGACGGACATCGTCTGGCGTTGTGTGAAACGACGTTGACCGAGCGAGTGACGGGTAAGCAGCAAGTCATTTTGCCGCGTAAAGGCGTTCTCGAGCTGCAACGTATGCTAGGTGATGAGGGAGAGGTTGAGTTTTCGATCGGAACCAATCACGTTCGCTGCCAGATCGGCGACATTCGCTTTACATCGAAGCTGATTGACGGTCGTTTCCCGGAGTACAGTCGAGTGATTCCGAGTAACGCTAATCGCGTGATCGACGCAGATCGCGGTATTTTGCGTCAGAGTTTGCAACGTACGGCGATTTTGTCGAACGAAAAGTATCGAGGGATTCGTCTCAACATCAAGCCGAACCTGCTGACGCTCCAAGCGCACAATCCCGAACAGGAAGAAGCGGAAGATCAACTGGAAGTCAGCTACAGCGGCGAGGAAATCGAGATCGGATTCAATGTGACCTATTTGCTCGAGGCGCTCTCCGCGATCGATACTGAACACGTCAACTTTGCGCTTACCGACGCCAATAGCAGCTGTCTGATCACCGCTGCCGAAGCCGATGGTGCCAAGTATGTCGTGATGCCCATGAGGCTCTGATCGTTCATGGCTTTGGCGGAGCTGACCGTCCAGGATCTCCGCTGCATCGATAATGCCGAACTAAACCTTAGTCCCGGCACCACCTTGCTGTACGGCGCCAATGGCGCCGGCAAAACCTCGATCCTGGAAGCGATTTACCTACTCGGTCGGGGTCGATCATTTCGCACGCGCCTGAATGAACGCCTGATTCGCCATGGGCAGGGTCTATGCCGGGTTGTTGGCAAGGTGACTTACCCCTTAGGTTCTCATGCGCTCGGGGTAGAAGTCCGGAAAGGCGGCGATCACCGTTCTGCGACGGCTGGGCGTCTCAACGGTAGCAGTATTCGCAGTTTGTCGGAATTAGCCCTGGCGTTCCCTACGCAGATCATTGATCCAGACGCTCATAAGCTGATCGAAGACAGCTCGACCCGCCGCCGGCGTTGGTTGGATTGGGCGGTGTTCCACGTGGAACCTGGTTTCGCATCGGCCTGGAGCCGCTACCAGCGCGCCTTGCTTCAACGAAATGCAGCCTTGAAGACTGGTTCCGCACCCGTTTCCATCTGGGATGAGGAATTGGCGCGGGAAGGCGAGACTCTAACAGCCGCTCGAGAGCGAGTTCTCACCGCCTTGCTACCGTACTGGACAGAAATGGTCGAGGACTTGGTGGGGCTCGAAGTCTCACTGGGTTTTTTGCCGGGCTGGGACCGAAGCGCATCCTTAGGCGATACCTTGGCCGCTAACACGAGTCGCGACCGTGATCGTCGAACGACAACCGTCGGACCCCATCGAGCCGATATCAGCGTCCGGGTAAAGGGGAGAGCCGCTCGAGAGGTCTTGTCCCGCGGGCAACAGAAACTGGCTGCTGTGACCCTTAGTCTGTGCCAGCTCGAGTTTCTCAAACACGAACACGATCTGCATCCAACCGTACTGCTTGATGATCCCTCGGCTGAACTCGATCACAGTCGGTTGGAGCGTTTCATTCGTCGAGTTCGACGTCTCGACACCCAGATCGTTGTAACTGCACTCGAGAAAGATTTTCGCCTTTTTGGCGAGCCCGAAAACCTGTTTCACGTGGAACAGGGAGGGGTATTTCGGGTATGATTTGGCATCCGTTAACCGGGCTATTCCATGACCGAAGCCGACGTCTACGATTCCAGTAAAATCAAGGTCTTAAAGGGTCTTGACGCCGTCAGAAAACGACCCGGCATGTACATCGGTGATACCGACGATGGCACCGGTCTACACCACATGGTTTTCGAGGTCGTCGACAACTCCATCGACGAAGCCTTGGCAGGCCATTGTGACCGCGTCGTGGTCACGATTCACGCCGATGAGTCAGTCACCGTCGAAGACAACGGTCGCGGCATCCCCGTCGATATCCACGCCGAAGAAGGCCGGTCTGCCGCTGAAGTCATCATGACGGTGCTACACGCCGGCGGTAAGTTCGACGACAGCTCGTACAAGGTGTCCGGCGGTCTGCACGGCGTGGGCGTTTCCGTCGTGAACGCCCTGTCGGACGTTCTGCAACTGACCATTCATCGCGGCGGCAAGCTGCACAAGCAAGAATATCGCCTCGGTGAACCTGTTGCGCCGCTCGTCGAAGTGGGCACGACCGATCGAACAGGCACTAGCGTCCGCTTCAAGCCGAGCGCATCGACCTTCACCAACATTTCGTTCGATTACGACATTCTCGCGAAACGTCTGCGCGAACTCTCGTTTCTCAACTCCGGTGTTTGTATCGAGTTGATCGACGAGCGCGAAGACAAGAGCGACGTCTTCCAACACGAAGGTGGTCTACAAGCTTTCGTCAAACATTTGAATCGTTCGAAGACGCAAATTCACGAGCAGGTATTTCATTTCCGCACCCAGGAAGGCCCCATCGGTGTGGAAGTGGCGATGCAGTGGAACGACTCCTACCAGGAATCGATGTTCTGCTACACGAACAACATCCCGCAGAAAGACGGTGGAACGCACCTTGCCGGCTTTCGCGCAGCATTGACGCGCACGCTCAACGATTACATTGAGAAAGAAGGCATCGCCAAGCGCGAGAAGGTGCCGACTACGGGCGACGACGCTCGCGAAGGCCTCACCGCTATCCTGTCGGTCAAATTACCCGACCCAAAATTCTCCTCGCAGACCAAAGATAAGCTCGTTTCTTCTGAAGTGAAGGGTGTCGTTGAAACGGCGATGGCCGCGAAGTTCTCGGAGTTCCTGCTCGAGAAACCCCAAGAAGCCAAAGCGATCGCCAGCAAGATCATCGACGCAGCACGGGCACGTGAGGCAGCGCGCAAGGCGCGTGAGCTCACGCGTCGCAAAGGCGCGCTCGATATCGCTGGCTTGCCGGGAAAACTTGCCGACTGTCAGGAAAAAGATCCCGCGCTTTCTGAACTGTTCCTCGTCGAGGGTGATTCGGCCGGTGGCTCTGCCAAGCAGGGCCGCGATCGTCGCACGCAGGCGATTCTGCCTTTGAAAGGCAAGATACTGAACGTCGAAAAGGCGCGCTTCGACAAGATGATCTCGTCCGCCGAAGTCGGCACGCTGATCACGGCGCTCGGTTGCGGCATCGGTCGCGATGAATTCGACATCGAGAAACTTCGCTACCACCGCATCGTCATCATGACTGACGCCGATGTCGACGGAAGCCATATCCGTACCCTGTTGCTGACCTTCTTCTATCGACAGTTACCCCTTTTGATTGAACGCGGTCATATCTACATCGCGCAACCGCCACTTTATAAAGTGAAGCGCGGCAAACAAGAGATGTACGTCAAAGACGAAGTCGAACTGAACGCCATGCTGCTCAATGCCGCGTTGGACGAGTCGGAATTGTTCGTGAATCCTGCAGCGCCGCCTCTGCGAGGCCCCGGTCTCGAAGCGCTAGCGCGCCAATATGTTGAAGTGCAGGGAATCATCAGCCGCTGGGCGCGCCGCTACGACGAACGCCTGCTCGGCCAGTTGCTATACGTGCCGGTGATTTCACGCGCGACTTTTGATGATCCAAGCGCTTTGCAAGACTGGACCACTGAGTTGCTGGCCCGCCTCAATCAAGAGGCAGATGGTGCCGCGCGTTATAAAATCGATCTGCAACCGGCGGTCGACGGCGCTGGAATCGCGCGCTTGCATATCTCCAAGGATGAGCATGGCAGTCGTTTCGATCGCCATTTGACCCGAGATTTCTTCGACTCACCCGAATATCAACGTATTGCCGAATTGACGCGCACGCTCGCCGGTCTCATCGAAGAGGGTGCCTACGTCAAGCGTGGCGAATCACGTCATGAGATCGACTCGTTCAAACAAGCCATCGACTGGTTGTTCGAACACGCCAAGCGTGGGCAGACTATTCAGCGTTATAAGGGCCTTGGCGAAATGAACCCCGAGCAGCTCTGGGAAACGACCATCAACCCTGAAACCCGTCGTTTGATGCAAGTGCGCATCGAGGACGCTGTCGCAGCCGATGAGGTCTTCACGACGCTGATGGGTGATGAAGTCGAGCCGCGTCGCGAGTTCATCGAAAAGAACGCGCTGTCGGTTGCCAATCTCGACGTCTGAGAGTCGAATCAGCCCGGGGGTTCGCTGCTCATCTTTTGGGCGGTCGCGGCTCGCAACTTGGTACCGATGAACGCGGCGTGACCCACGTGCAGCAAGTCGCCAAGTTTGCGCATCAGATGGTGCTCGTGATCGTCTAGTTTGCCGTCGGCATAAGCGACCTGCCAGAACATCTCCATTATTCGTTGCTTCGCCGTTGCGTCGAACGCGGCATGTAACTGTGAAGTAAAGGCGTGCAGATCGTGCGCGGTTTCTTGTCGCGTGCGAGCGAGCGACATCAATGCGGCGAGCTCATCCGCTGTGAGATCAAAACGCTCCCGTAGCAAGCGCTCGACGGTGGTGACTTCGATCTCGCTGGCACCGGAATCCGATTGCATGATTTCGATCAGCAGCACCGCTGTCGCCAATTGCAGTCGATGGTTGTCCTGCTCCGCGGTCCCGCCGACCGCGGACTGCACCGTGTCGAATAACTCTCGCCAGTGTTTGAGCATCTCTGCCTCCTCAGGCGCATGTTAACCTCGGTAAGATGTCCGTGTGAGCACAACCATTCTGCAATCCCTGCCGATAGGCGAACGAGTCGGCATCGCCTTCTCCGGTGGCCTCGATACGAGCGCCGCGGTCCACTGGATGCGTGCGCGTGGTGCGCTACCTTGCGCGTATACCGCCCATCTCGGGCAACCGGACGAAACTGACTACGAGGCAATTCCTCGCAAGGCGAAAGAACTCGGCGCCGTGCATGCAAGGCTCGTCGATTGCCGTCAGCAGCTCGTGAATGAAGGTATTGCAGCGATTCAATGCGGCGCTTTCCATATCTCGACTGCTGGCAATACCTACTTCAACACCACGCCACTCGGGCGTGCCGTGACGGGTACGGCGCTGGTGCTAGCCATGCGCGAGGATGATGTTCACATTTGGGGTGACGGCAGTACTCACAAGGGCAACGATATAGAACGTTTTTATCGTTATGGGTTGCTCGCTAATCCGCAGCTGCGAATTTACAAGCCGTGGCTCGATCGACGTTTCATCGATGAGCTGGGCGGCCGCGCCGAGATGTCGGCGTATCTGCAAGCAGCGGGACTCGATTACCGCTTAAGTGCCGAAAAGGCGTACTCCACCGACTCGAATCTGCTCGGGGCGACTCACGAAGCCAAAGATCTGGAGTTTCTCGAGCGCGGCATCGACATCGTGCAGCCCATCATGGGCGTGGCATTTTGGCGTGACGATGTCACGATCCAACGCGAGCGCTGCACCGTCGGCTTCGAGCAAGGGAAGCCCGTCACACTGAATGGTCAGCGCTTTTCTGATGCGCTCGCGCTATTTGAGGAAGCCAATCGCATCGGCGGTCGCCATGGTCTCGGCATGAGTGACCAAATCGAGAATCGCATCATCGAGGCCAAAAGCCGCGGCATCTACGAAGCGCCTGGCATGGCGTTGCTGTTCATCGCCTACGAACGCTTGGTGACAGCGAT
>CAIVYV010000084.1 GCA_903910215.1 uncultured Pseudomonadota bacterium | reverse complement strand
GCCATCACCCATATTGCGAAACAAGACTTTGCTGTCACGTTCGTTGGTCACGAGCAGGTCGATGCGACCGTCCTCGTCGAAATCGATCCAGTTCGGTGAACCTTGCGCGTTCGAGTCCTTGAGCTTGCCCTGCAGCGCAACGCCGGAGCTCGCGGTGACATCGACGAACCGCCAGTTGCCCTCGTTGCGAAACAGCGCGTTGTCGATGTCGGGGTCGGCGTTTTTCCAGAAGAGGTCAAGATCCCCGTCGTTGTCGTAGTCCGCGCAGCCGACGCCCCCGGCCGTATCGCCGACGCCGCCAATCTTTACATCGTTTTCGTTGGCGAGGCGCAAGAGACCCGCCGCTCGCGTGACATCATCGAAGTTCGCCACACCGCTCTCAACGCGCTGGTTTCGGTACAGCGTCGTCGGCACGTGCCGCTCGCGCGCCTGTCCAGGGGGCATGTTTGCGCTCAGCAGATCGAGGTCGCCATCGTTGTCGAGATCGCAGAAGGCCGCGCCCCGACTCATGCTGCCCGGATTGCGCACGCCGCGCTCGGCTGCGACATCCCGAAATCGTCCCTTGCCGTCATTCTCGAACAGACGATCGTGCAGGCCCGGCGCCAGATCCTCGACGGGCACGAATACGTCGAGATCCCCGTCATTGTCGTAGTCGCCGAAAGTCGGGCCGGTCGAGTTGACGGCAGAATCTGCCACACCGCGTTGCGCCGCTTCGTCCACGAAACGTAGCGGTGCTGCTTGCGCGTTCACTCCAGCGAAGATCGGCGCCATCAGCACGACGGTCAATACGACGAGACGAGCCGCCCACACTGCGTTTATCACGGCATGTATCTCCTTCCAGTTAAGGACAGGGGCTGCGACCTCACTCGAGATCGCAGCCCCATGTCAAATCATCCGGCGAAGCTTATTTGCCGCCGAAACGCCAACCGAAGCGCACGCCGTAGATGCGTGGATCCGGCAACGCGAGACCCACGGTGTTGGCCGGTGAGAAGTTGGTGGGATCCGCGATCGACTGGGCTACGTCACCGGGATTGGACGAGCCGCCCTGCACCGTGTCGTCCTCGGTGATGTTGTTGACGTACACCTGAAGGTCCCAGCGGTCCGAGGTCAGACCAACACGCAGATTGCCGATGGTATAGCTGCCGAGAATCACACGATTGTAGAAATCGATGAAACGCTCGGACTGGTACTGCACATCGCCCTCGACGAAGAAGCGAACACCGCTCGAGCCCATGAGATCACCCATCGGCGTCGACCAGCGGGCAAGACCCACCACGGAGTGCTTCGGCGCGCGTTCGAGCTCCTTGCCCTTGAGGTTGAGGAAGCACAGTTTCGCGTTGGCGACGGTATCGGTCTTGCGACCGCAGCTGTTGGTGCGAACCGCATCCGTCGCCGAGGCCGACGTGAACGGAAAGTCCGTGAACTCGGTGTTGAGGTAAGCGTAGTTCACCGAGAACAACAGGTTATCGGTCGGTGCCCACTGCGAGTCGAGTTCGAAACCGCGTACCTCCGCCTTGCCGGCGTTGAGCAGACGTCCGACGGCAATGCCCGAGGGCGTGATCAACTGCGCGCCGACCTGCTTGTCGTCGTACTTGATAAGGAACGCGGCCGGGTTGAAGCGGAAGCGACCGTCAGCGGTCTGCATCTTCGCACCGAACTCGTATTCCTCAATCTTTTCGTCGCGGAACGAAAACTCGTCATAGAGACCGTCGTAATCGGCATCCTGCCAGGAGCCTGCAGTCACCGTGGAGTTACCGCCCGGCTTCACGCCTCGCGCCCAGGTGAGGTACAACAGGGCGTCCTCGGCGGGTTTGAATTCAACCGTCACGCGCGGCGTGAAGTAGCTGTGTGTGCTCTCCAGTTCCACTGGCACGCCAGGCGCCTGCTGCACGCCGCTACCGGGAGTGCCCGGTGGTGCGAACGGATTAAAGAACGGATACAGGTAGTTCACCGACGGTCCGAATACCTGGAAGCCCGGGAAGCTCGGATCCTGGCAGCGCACGGGTGGCGTACCCGGAGGTCCGGCACCCGGCGTGGTCAGCGCCGGCGAACAGTTCACGCCAACGATCGTTTCGGTCTCATCCGAATACCGACCCTCGAGCGTCAGCTTCCACGCGTCGGCAAAGTCGTACTCCACCAGACCGAACGCGGACGAGTGCTGGATCTCGCGAGAGTTAAGCCGCGGAATCGGATTCATCAGACCGAGAACCTGATTCGGCGTACGGTTCTGACAGCTAGGACCGATTGCAGGTTGGCCGGGGAAGAACGTATTGGCCGGCACCGGTCCGAGGCAGAAGATGTTGACCGAGCGAGTCGTCTGCGCGGCTTTCTCCTGCCAGTACAAAACGCCACCCATGAAATTCAGTGGCCCGTCGAGATCCGAGCGGTAGCGCAGCTCCTGACTGAACTGCGTCGTATCGTTCTCGTTGTCGAATCGCGCCGCGCGCAGCGCACGATCAACACCATTGACGACACCCGAATCGAAATCGCCATCTTCATCGAAGCTGAAATACGCGTCGGTGTATCCGGTCAGCGAGGTCACCGTACCGTGATCGAGCTGCAGGTTGAAGACAGCCGAGGCACGCAGCACCTCGCGATTGCTGCCCTCGTAGTCCTGTCCCGTTACCGGGTTCGGGTCGAGCCGTACAGCAAGCTTGCTTGCGGCCGGAACGGCGCCAAACGATGAATACACGTGATTGCTGCCGTAGAACGTGCCCGGATAGGTGAATGATCCCGGCGGCAACGGCGTGCCCGGCGGCAACACAGTGGTCGGCGAATACACGCGCTGGCTGCCGGTCGGGCAACGCCCACCCACCGCGGCCACCGTTGCGCCGCTACCGACGACAAGACAGTCCGAACCCGCACTCGGTCGAGCGTCGAACGAGTTGACGGGCATCTGCGCGGTCGGAAACTGACCGAAATGATCATCAGCGTATTCGACGCGCAGTTTCAGGCTGCTCGACTCGCTCGGTTCCCATTTGCCGGTGAGTGCGATTCCCCAGCCGTCGCCATCGCCAACTTCGCGACCCGTGACCTGGTTCTTGTAGATGCCGTCCTGACTCCAGTACACCGCGTTCATGCGCACACCGAAGGTCTCGGTCAACGGACCGCTCCAGCTGCCGGTCAGATCGTAACGGCCGTAGTCGCCGTAGGAACCCCGCAGACTGCCCTCGGACACTTTCGACGGGTCCTTCGTCACATACTGCACCGCACCAGCGAAGGCGCTGCGACCGTACAGAGCCGACTGCGGGCCTTTGACGATTTCCACCGCCTGCAAATCGAGCAGCCGGTTGGTCGCCAGCAATGAACCGCCACCAAAAGAAATGCTTTCGCTGGAGGTATCGATACCATCGACCAGCACGGCGACATTGACACGCCCGCGCGTCGGCGACAGACCGCGAATCGAGATACGGTTATC
>CAIVYV010000083.1 GCA_903910215.1 uncultured Pseudomonadota bacterium | reverse complement strand
GTCGGCTCTTGCCACTCGACCGAGCCTGGCCTCGTCCAAGCATGCTGTTCGAGCACACTCACCAAGGCGTCTGCCCCACCGGTTCTGGTCGCGACGGTCTCGACGACCGGAATCCCGAGCTCGCGCGATAACGCGGCAAGGTCGAGCTGAAATCCTCGGCGTCTGGCGATATCGCTGCGATTGATCGCCAGAATCATCGGCAACCCGAGACGACGTGCCTCGAGAGCCAGACGCAAAGAAAGCGACAAGTGCGTCGCGTCGGCTACGAGCACGATCAACTCAGGACGTAGCTCGCCAGATAGACGACCAAGCGCCACATCGCGCGTGATGGCTTCATCGAGTGTCGTCGGCTTGAAACTGTATAGACCGGGGAGATCGAGCAATTGATGACGCGCGCCTTTCGCATCTGCGAAGACGCCTTCTTTACGCTCGACGGTGACACCGGGGTAGTTAGCGACCTTCTGGCGACTGCCGGTCAAGCGATTGAACAAGGCGGTCTTGCCACAGTTCGGCAAGCCTATGAGCGCGACCCTCATCTCACCATCACCAAATCGGCTTCTTGTCGACGCAGCGCAAACGTGGAACCGCCGATACGCACCGCGAGCGGATCCTGCCCCGGCCACATGACCGCGACCACCTCGACGGCCGCCCCTTCGATGCAACCGATCTCCAACAAGCGGCGCGAGAGCAGGGCCGAATCGGTGATGGCCTCGACGACTGAGGGCTCGCCAAGCGGCAAGGCCGAAAGCGGGCGCAGCGACGGTGACAGATTCTCATTCACAACGAGCGAGTATAAGGGCCATGCGGTACCCTTGCCCCCCATGGACGGAAGCGGCGGTGGCGACAACCCTCAAGTGAATGTGTACGGCGAGCCGCTCACACCGTGCAGCCTCGCGCCCAAGACCGGTTGGTTCCGCAGCGGCTGCTGTGAAACCGAGTCTCGGGATACTGGATCGCACACCGTCTGCGCGGTCATGACCGCCGAGTTTCTCGAATTTTCGCGCTCGCGCGGCAACGATCTTTCCACGCCTCAACCCGCTTACGGCTTCCCCGGCCTGAAGCCCGGTGATCGCTGGTGTCTGTGCGCCGCCCGTTGGCAAGAAGCCTTGCAGGCGGGCAAGGCACCGAAGGTGTTGTTGAAGGCCACCCATCGGCGGGCCCTCGAGCTCATCGCCCTCGCCGATCTCAAAGCCCACGCCATCGATCTTGTCTGAGTCGTCACGCCGAGACGCGGCCCTGCGCGGTGCGCGGGAGTTGCTGCCGCTCAGCCCCGGCATCTTCGCCTGGGGTTTGGTCACTGGCGTCGCCATGGTCAAGTCGGGTCTCAGCACACTCGATGCCACGATCCTGAGCCTGCTCGCCTATGCCGGTAGCGCCCAGTTGGCAGCGATGCCCCTGATCGCAACTCTAGCCCCCCTTTGGCTCGTGACGCTCACGGCGATCATCGTCAACCTTCGGTTCGTGGTGTACACGGCACTGCTGCGCCCACACTTCACGCACCTGACGGCGGGGCGTCGCCTGTGGCTCGGCTACATCGTCGGCGACATCATGTTCGTACGCTTCACGACCCTGCTCCAGCAGGAGCCGAACCATCCGCACAAGGTTGCCTATTACACCGGCGGGGCGCTCGCCAACTGGGTCATCTGGCAGGTGTCCTCCCTGATCGGCATCTTCGCGGCGTCGGCCATCCCCGCCAGTTGGGGGCTCGAACTCGCCGGCACCCTCGCCCTCGTGGCGCTGCTCGTCCCCCTCTGCCGCCAGTGGCCGGCGTTCGCCGGGGCGGTCGCGGCAGCGGTTGTCGCCGTGCTCGCACACTCTCTGCCGCTGCGTCTCGGGTTGCTCTGTGGGGTGGTCGTTGGTATCGCGGTCGCGCTCTTCGTCGACCATCAGTCGAAGGACCGTCAGTCGAGGCAGCGTGACGCCTCGGAGAGAACACCCTCATGACGGACCTGTTGGGCACCATCGACCCCTATGTCTGGCTTGCGATCCTCGGGGTCACCGCCGCCACCTTCATCACCCGCTCGAGCTTGTTCGTGCTCGGCGCACGGGTTCAGTTTCCTCCCGTGGTCGAGGCGGCGCTGCGCTTTGCGCCTGCCTGCGCCCTCGCGGCGATCGTTGCCGCCGATCTCGCCTTCATCGAAGGACAGCTCAGCATCGATGTTAATAATCACAAATTGATCGCTGGGTGCATCGGTATCGTCATTTTCTCTATCACTCGTAGCATTATTGGAACAATCGCGGGTGGCATGATCGCGTTTTGGCTACTCCATTT
>CAIVYV010000082.1 GCA_903910215.1 uncultured Pseudomonadota bacterium | reverse complement strand
GCCGAGACGCTCGCGTCGGACGGGCTCCACCATTCGCGGTGCGACGAACTCCAGCAACCCGATCATGCCCAGCACCGGATCGGGCCCTTGCATGATCACCAGTCGAGTGCGATCGCCTTTGGAACCGGCCGCAAGACCCACGCCCGATAGTGTGATTTCGTCGTCATACCAAAGGGACATTCCAAGCACATCTCGATAAAACTCGATAGATCGCTCGATGCTGCGCACGATCAAGGTGGTGCGTTTGACGAGTGGCGGCGGAATCGGCTCGTTGGCGATGGCATCTTGGGTCATGGCGATCAACGTGTCCTCATGATCAACAACAAGGCAGCAGTTGCCAGCAGCAAAGTTGGCGCCCAAGCAAGCAGCGCCGGCGGCCCCCCGAACACGATCGCGCCACTCTCAAGCGTGCGCTGCAGGGAGAAAAATCCGATACCCAGTGCGAAGCCCATCGCCACCCTCGCGCCGGAACCCGAGTCACGCAGCGATCCGAAGACGAACGGCAGTGCCAACATCAGCGCAAAGAAGATCGCGATCGTCCGAGCAATCCGCGACCAAAATGCGAATAGGGGCTCACGATCATCGAGACCGTTGGACCGCAGGTGCATCACGACACGCCATACCGACAGCGTCGACATCTGATCAGGCGAACCGGCTGCATCGCCAAAGAAATCGGCGCTGAGGCTCGACAAGAACGGCTCTGTAATACTGCGCCGCGCCGTCACTCGGGCATCGCTCAACAGCGTCGTTTCGGCGTACTGACCGAGCAGCCAACGGCCCTCTGCATCGAACTTGATTGATGTTGCCTGCGCCATCGAGCGCAGTCGATTCCGTTCGTCCAACTCGAACAACGCAACGCCGCCGTAACCATCACCGCCACCACGACGCTCGACACTCACGAGCAACTGACCGTCACGCACCCAGGTCGCACCGAGCGTTCCTCCGCCCTGCCCAGCCATCTTCAGCAGCGTCTTCTGCTGCTTCGCCAACTGCTGCATCGGCGGTGCAAGCCACTCGCCCAATACCACGGCGATGACCAACAAAATCACGCCGGCCGCCACAACACCTCGTGAGACGCGCCAGACGGACCAACCGGCCGCCCGCATCACCGTCAGCTCACTGCCACGGGCGAGATTGCCAAGGCCGAGTAATCCACCGATCAGTGCGCTGATCGGCAACAGATCCCATATCTGCTGCGGCAGACTCAGTAGTACAAAGACTGCGGCACTCGTCGCCGTGTAGTTACCGACCCCGATGTCGTTCTGCTGACCGATCACGAGGAACAGGGCGCCGAGCGAGGCCAAGACGGCTGCGACCATCGCGACGCCCGAAAGCACCGCCCGCATGACGTACTGGTCGAGCACTCCGAGCACAGGTCTCATTCCGGCAAACCTCGGTGGCGCCAGCGTGCGAGCCACCGCGGCGATAGCAACACCAGAACCGTCGCACCCACCACGAGCAGATGGACCCACCAAAGACCGAATGAGGCCGGAATCACACCCTTCTCGATCCAGACGCGAGCCGCTGAGATGAGGCTGAAGTAAACAAAATAAAGGACGACGCCAAGCCAGATCCGCGCGTATCGACCCTGCCGCGGCCGCAGCCGCGCCAGTGGCACCGCGAGCATAGCCAGCACCAACACCATCACCGGCGCGGCAATACGCCATTGCCACTCGGCGATCGCCGCCAGATCACTCGAAGCCATCAACTGTGTTGTCGGTTGCGCTTCGAGCCGGGGCGGCGCTAACAAGGCGTCGGGAACTTTGACCGGGATAATGCTTTGCTCGAAGCGGACACGCCGCAGCTCGGCCGAACCGGGTACACCCTCGATACGCTCGCCCGAATAGAGGGTCAGCAAATGCAAACGACCGTCTGATGACACGGTGTGCTGGCCCCGATCCGCCAGCACGATCTCCTGACGACCGTCGCTATCGCGCTGGATGAAAACATTGCCGAGCACGCCGCTCGGGTCGAGCGTCTCGGCGTAAAGCACGATCGAGCCACCACCGAAGCTGCGGAAACGCCCAGCGGTGATTGGGGAAAACTCTCCATCACGCAACGCTTCACTGCGAACTTGCTGAGTCTTTGCGACGGCCATTGGCGCGACGAGCGAGGTCAAAACACCGACTGCGACGGCACAGATCATCGCGATCAACAGCACGGGCAACCAAGTGTGCCGCCCCCCAACGCCGCACGCCTGCATCGCCGTCATTTCGCTGTCGTGGTACAGACGGCCGAGCGCGAGCATCACACCGAGGAGCAGACCGATCGGCAACAACACGGCGATGTTCTGAGCCGTGCCGAGTGCGACGAGCGTGAGGACGACCTGCGGCGGAAAGCCCTGCTCGGCCGCACGAGCCAGTACCGTCCCAAGTTGGTTGGTGAGCAGGATGACCGTCAGCACGGCCGTCACCGCCAGCCAACTGCCGACAGTCTCTCGAAGAATGTAACGCGATAGCGTCGGGATCACGATCAGGCCCCGCAGAAAAACGCTAGAATGTTACGTCACTTGCAAGGGTTCGTGGTGCACGGCTGCACCCACCCGTACCGGACTTGGAGACCTCACGATGAAGTTCGACATCCTCACCAGCAACCCCGCCCAAACCACCGTCGACTGTCTAGTCGTCGGCGTACACGACTCCGGTGCGCTCTCGCCGCTTGGCGTCGCAGTTGATCGCAAGAGTGGCGGCGCTCTGATGCGCTTCCTGGCGCACGGTGATTTCACCGGACGACTCGGCGAGACGTTGCTGCTGCCGGCATTTCGCGGT
>CAIVYV010000081.1 GCA_903910215.1 uncultured Pseudomonadota bacterium | reverse complement strand
CGCCGATGCAAGTCACCGTCTTGCGTGCAGCGGCATCACTGCCCTTCGTGTTGTTGCCCTTGATCTGGCAAGGCCGTCTCATCGAACTGCGGATCCATCGCTACGGCTTGCATCTACTGCGCGGGATGCTCGGCGTCGTGATGCTGGTCACGTTCATCTATGCTCTAGGCACCGCGTCACTAGCGTCGGTGTATTCGATCTACATGACCGCGCCGCTGTTGATCGCCGCGATGGCAGCACTGTGGCTCAGCGAAAAGGTCGACCACGGTCGTTGGCTTGCGATTCTGATCGGCCTCATCGGCGTGTGGGTCATCCTGCAGCCGCGTCCGGGCGGACTGCCACTGCTAGCCGGCATTGCCGCGATGGTGTCAGCGCTGAGTTATGCCCTCGCCGTCATCACGGCGCGCGTGCTGACCCGCAGCGAGACGTCTTCGTCGATGGTGTTTACTTTTTTGGTGCTCGTCACGCTCATCGCGGGCGTCCTCGCACTGCCGCAATGGATCGAGATCCGGTCTCAGGACTGGTGGCTCATCGCCGCGACGGGCGGACTCGGTGCGGTCGGGCAGTACTACATCACCGAGGCGTTCCGGCATGCGCCGGCGGCGGTCGTGGCACCGGTCGAATACACGGCGCTGCTTTGGGGCATCGGTATCGACTGGGTGTTCTGGCAAGTCTTTCCGCAGGCCGGAATGCTGATGGGAGCTGCGATCATCATTGGTGCCGGCCTCTACGTGGCGTTGCGCGAGCATCGCGCGGCGCAGACCGCAGGCGTAAACGCATGACCTCAACCTACCTACGCTTGGTCGGCGTTGCCGCCTTGTGGGGTGGTACGTTCATCGCAGGTCGCCTAGCTGCCCCGCAAATGCCGCACTTCACGCTCGCCGCCTTGCGATTTTGGGCGGCGGCGGCGGTGCTAGTGCCGATCATGCTGTGGATCGAACGTGGCTGGCCGCAATTGCGTCGCCGCGATTGGTTCTACAGCGCCGCGCTCGCCGTTGCTGGGCTCGTGATCTACAACCTGCTCTTCTTAGGGGCACTCGAGCTGATTCCGGCCAGTCGCACCGCGCTCGTCGTCGCCCTCAATCCGATCATGACGGCCGTTGCGATGGCAGTCGTATTTCGTGAGCGCCTCGCCTGGCATCGCTGGCTCGGCATCCTCCTCGCGCTGACCGGAGTCTGCACCGTACTCGCCAAGGGCGATCTCACCGTTTTGTTCCAGCGAGTCGGCCGCGGCGAGGCTCTGATGCTCGGCGGAGCGCTCTGTTGGGCGGTCTATACGATCATCAGTCGCTACGCACTAGCGGGCGATCGCGCGCCTTCGGCACTCGCACTCACGACCGTTACGACGCTCTGGGGCGCCGTGCTGCTCTCAGCTGGAATTCCACTCGAGTGGTCCGAATGGAGCCTCGCTGCGGTAACCCTCGAAGCGTGGGCATCGATCCTGTACCTCGGTGCCGGCGGCACCGCCCTCGCCTTCGTCTGGTACGCGCAAGGTCTCGCAAGGCTGGGGCCGGCCCGTGCCTCGGTATTCAATAACCTCGTGCCCGTATTCGGTGTGTTGTTTGGCACTTTGCTACTCGATGAGCCTCTGCTCGCCTCGATGGTAGTCGGCGGCCTGATTGCGCTACTCGGCGTCAGCCTCACGAATTGGAGTCCGCGCCAAAAGTGATGGGCGTCGGAAAATCAGTCACTTACGCACAGTCGCGAAGAAACCAAGTCACAAAATTGTCGTAAAAATCATTGAGTCGAGCCCGCGCAGACGATAAGTGGCTGATTTTTATAGGCTTTAACTAAATTGATCATTTTTTGACCACCCCCGCCCATTACTGCCGATTTTCCCGAGTTTTTTCGCTGGAATTTCGTGTCATCCACAACGTTATCCACACTCTCTGTGGAAAAATGCGGCGATGACCGACGAGATCATCAGGGTCGCCCTCGACACCCCTCTGAGGCGCACCTTCGACTATCTGCGCGATGCCGATTCCCCAGCCGGCATGGCCGGGCAGCGCGTGCGCGTGCCCTTCGGGCGGCGCGAGAAAATCGGGTTTATTGTGTCCATAGAGAGCCAATCAGAGATTGAACGCTCGAAATTAAAGCGAATTTCGTCCTATATCGATCATCAGCCGACCTTCGATCCGGCGCTCCTGACATTGCTGCGCTGGGCCGCCGACTACTATCACCACCCATTGGGCGAGGTCATCGCAACCGCCCTCCCCAAGCTCCTGCGCGAAGGCGCAGCCCTGCAAGAACGCTCGTTCGTATGGGCAGTCACGCCGGCCGGGCGCCGAGCGCTCGAAGCGGGGGAAGCCAAACGCGCGCCACAACAGCGCGCCCTGCTGGAGCACCTGGCACGTAACGAAGCGGGGGTAGCCGAAGACGACCTCGCCGACTGGCCGCGCTGGCGAGACCACGCCCGATCATTGCGCGAGCGCGGCTGGGCCGAACGATGCGAGCAGGAGCCGGCGGACTCGCTGCCGCCGGTGCAACCCGAGACGTTGGCCACAGGCATCCCGGAACCGACGCCAGACCAACAAGCCGCACTCGACACCATCATCGCGAGCAGCGACACGGGCTATCGAGCGTGGCTACTGCAGGGGATCACCGGCAGCGGTAAGACCGAAGTGTATCTGCGACTCGCCGAGAGGCAGCTGCAAGCGGGGCGTCGCGTACTGATCCTCGTTCCCGAAATCGGCCTTACACCGCAACTGGTAGGCCGGTTCGCGAAACGCTTTGCCGGCATTCCGCTCGCCGTGCTGCACTCGGGTCTCACCGATACCCAAAGGCTAGAGGCTTGGCGACGCGCGCATGACGGCTCAGCCCGTCTCGTGCTTGGAACTCGATCGGCGGTATTCGCACCGATTCCGGATCTCGGGATGATCGTGGTCGACGAGGAGCACGACGCCTCGTTCAAACAACAAGAAGGCGGATTTCGATACTCGGCGCGAGACCTCGCCGTGGTTCGCGCACAGCAACTCGACATCCCGATCTTGCTCGGCTCAGCCACCCCATCGCTCGAATCACTGCATAACGTGACTCTCGGCCGATTCCATCATCTGAGCCTGCCGCGCCGCGCTGGCAACGCGCAGCCGCCCACCCTGAAATTGATCGACCTGCGAGCCGAACATGTGCACGCGGGGCTCTCGACGACGGCGGCAACGACCATCGAGAAGCATCTGGCTGATCAAGGTCAGGTGCTCGTCTACATCAACCGGCGTGGCTATGCGCCCACGCTCGCCTGCACGGCCTGCGGCTGGGTCGCGCCCTGTCTTTCCTGCGATGCGAGGCTGACTGTCTATCGAAATGCGGCGCGCTTGCGTTGCCATCACTGCGGCGCCGATCGCGAACTGCCGCGCCAGTGCCCTCAATGTGGCTACGCTGTCAAAACGGTGGGCCAAGGAACCGAGCGCATCGAAGAAAGCCTGGCCGAAACATTCCACGGTGTCGGTATCGCGAGGCTCGATCGCGATGTCGTACGTCGCCAGGATGAACTCGAGGCGGTCGTATCACGTATCGCCAGCGGTGATGCGCGCATCCTCGTCGGCACGCAGATGATCGCCAAAGGCCATGACTTTCCCGATGTCACGCTGGTCGTCGTACTCAATGCGGACCAGGGCCTCTTCAGCACCGACTTTCGCGCTGCCGAGCGCCTCGCGCAGACGATCGTGCAAGTGGCCGGTCGCGCGGGCCGCGGCGATCGTCGCGGCGAAGTACTCATTCAAACCGAGTATCCCGAACACCCCCTGCTACGCGGACTGCTCGAGGGCGGCTACGAAGCCTTCGCAAGCGCTGCGCTCGCCGAGCGGGAATCCGCTGCTTGGCCGCCCTTCGCGCGCTTGGCCGCGCTGCGCGCCTCGGCATTGCAGGCCGACTGGGCGACTGATTTTCTCGATGCGGCGCGCCGTGCAGCCCCCAAGGCCAACGTACGGCTGCTCGGCCCTGCACCCGCGGCCATGGCCAAGCGAGCCGGTCGCTTTCACGCCCAGCTGCTGATCGAAAGCAGCGACCGCGCCGCGCTGCACCGCTTTCTCGACCGCTGGGTACCGGCTGTCGAAGCGTTACCGGAAGTCAGACGCGTGCGCTGGGCACTCGATGTGGACCCGCTCGAATTGTTTTAGGCGGACTCGCAACGTGGCTGTAGAATCGCCGCCGTGAAAACCGACCTCCAGCACCTGCTGCAGGGTGCACTGAAATCCCTCGAAGGCTCCTTGTTGCCGCAACCGGTCGATCCGACTTGGATCACGGTCGATCGCACCCGCGATGCGCAGCACGGCGACTTCGCCTCGAACATTGCCATGCGTCTTGCCAAGAACGTCGGGCGCAATCCACGTGAACTCGCGCTCGCGATCATCGCAGCACTGCCGGCTAACGAGCTCGTGGTGAAGGCAGAGGTGGCCGGCGCAGGCTTCATCAACTTCTTTCTCACCAAAGATCTGTTCGCCAAGGAATTGCTACGCGTCCATCGCGCAGGCGATCACTATGGTCGCTTCGACCCGCCGGTTCGGCGCAAGGTGCTGCTGGAGTTTGTCTCGGCCAACCCAACCGGTCCGATGCACGTGGGTCATGGCAGACAAGCCGCTTTCGGCGATGCACTCGGCCGACTGCTCGCCGCCGCCGGAGACGATGTCACCCGCGAGTACTACATCAACGATGCAGGCAGGCAGACCGAGATCCTCGCCGTATCAGTGTGGCTACGCTATCTCGAGGTTTGCGGAGAAACACTGGTGTTCCCGCAGAACGGCTATCGCGGCGATTATTTGCTGCCCGTGGCCAAAGAATTCCACGCTCGATTCGGCGCGAGTTGGCATCACCCTGCAGCGACGGTCTTTGCCGACCTGCCACCCGATGCGCCACTTGGCGACAAAGACCAATACATCGACGCCCTGATCTCCCGCGGCCGAGAACTCCTCGGGGCCGATCAATGGCAGATCGTCTTGCAGCAGAGCATCGAAGCGATGCTCAATGAAATTCGCGACGATCTCGAAGGCTACGGCGTGCACTTCGATCGCTGGACTTCGGAACGCGAATTCAATGCAAGCGGCGCTATCGACCGCGCTCTCGAACGCCTGCGCAAAGACGATTTGCTGTACACCAAAGATGGAGCACAGTGGTTCCGCGCTACTCGCTTTGGTGACGATGAGGATCGGGTCGTCGTACGTGACAACGGCGTCACCACTTATTTCGCCTCCGATATCGCGTATCACCTAGAAAAACGCGAGCGGGGCTTCGATACGCTAATCAATATTTTCGGCGCAGATCATCACGGCTACATCACACGCCTGCGCGGCGGGCTACAAGCTTTCGGACATCCCGGTGAATGTCTTGAAGTATTGCTGATTCAGCTCGTTGCACTGTTCCGCAACGGCGAAAAACTTTCGATGGGCAAGCGCGAAGCCAACTTCGTCACGCTGCGTCAGCTGCGGGCTGAAGTCGGCAACGATGCGTGTCGGATCTTTTATCTGATGCGCAGCAATGATCAGTCGCTCGATTTTGATCTGGAACTTGCCAAGTCAAAGTCCAACGAAAATCCGGTTTTCTACATCCAGTATGCGCACGCTCGTGTGGCGAGCGTCATGAAGGAGTTGGCGGCTCGCTCGCTGGCTTACGATCCGACGGCGGCTGCGGATATTGTCGCAACGCAAGGCGCGCACTTACTTTCAGGCGCCCATGCCGAAGCAATGCTGTCCTGTCTCTCGCGCTATCCGGAAGTGATTCGACAGGCGGCCGCTCAGCGAGCGCCGCACGCACTCGTCCACTATCTCAAAGAATTAGCCACGACCTTGCATGCGTTCTATAACGCCGAGCGTGTCTTAGTGCCGGAAAACGACCTGCGACAAGCGCGCGTCTATGCTTTGCTCGCCGTACAGCAAGCCTTGCGTAATGGGCTTGGTATTCTCGGCGCTTCGGCGCCCGAGACGATGTAAGGACGAATATGAGCACGCCCATCGGTCGCGACTTCAAACGAACAGCCCGACGCAGCGGTGTCCAACTCGGCGTTTCCCGAGAATTTTTTGCAGGACTCGGTATCGGTCTTGCCATAGCGGTGGCGGTGTTTTTTTGGCAATCGCGAGCACTGACGGCGGCACAAGCAGCAGCCGAGAGTCTCGCGCGACCTGAGCCGCGAGCCGCTGCCAAATCAGTAGCCGCTGATGAGACGGAAGAAGGTCGAAATTACGACTTCTACGCGATGCTCCCCTCGCAGGAAGTCGTGGTACCCGAAGCGGGCAAGGAAACCCCAGCTGAACCGCTGCCGAACTCACCGATCGTGCGACCGGGCAATTACGTTCTGCAACTGGGTGCTTACCGCGAACTGGCCGAAGCCGAGCGACTGCAGACGAAGCTGTCTCGTCTTGGTATCTCTGCTTCGTTGCAGCGCATCGCCATCGATGCCGATGTGTTCCATCGCGTGCGAATCGGCCCGGTCAGCGACCTCGAAGCACTGAACAGAACGCGGGCGCGTCTGCGCGCGGCCGATATCGATGTGGTCGTGATCCGCGTCAGCGACTGACGATTACGACTCCGCGTCGTCTCCAACGGATCGAAAATCGACACCCAAAGATCGCAATTTGCGATACAGGTGAGTTCGTTCCATGCCAACGCGCTTCGCGAGCTGACCGACTTTGCCGTGACACAACAGCAATTGCTGCTGAAGATAGGCACGCTCGAAGTGTTCGCGTGCCTCGCGCAAGCTCAAAGCAAGTAGATCCTGTTTCACGAGCGGCTCGGTGGGCGGAGCTGCCTGGGCAAGCTCGTGCTCGATGTCGGCGAGCGAAATTTCCTCGGTACCGCCACGTGCCAACAACCGGCGCACGAGGTTACGCAGTTCCTGCACGTTGCCAGGCCAGGGATAGTTACGCAGGCGGTTCTGGGCTGCCACACCGAAGCGCCGGAAGGCCAAACCCTCTGTGTCGACCAGTCGATCGACCTGTTGCCGTAGCAGCTCGGGAACATCTTCGGCGTACTCGCGTAGCGGCGGTACACGCACGACGATCCGATCAAGATGAGACAAGAGATCACGACGCGTCGAACCGACGGCACCATCTGCCGCCTGCTCAATACCCGGATGAGCAGAGCTGACCAGCCGCGCACGGAAAGGTCGATCACGGCTCTCGCCCAGCGGTCGGTAATGACCTGTTTCCAGCACACCGAGCAGAACTCGCTGCGCTGAGGGTGGCAAGTCGGCAAGCTCACTGATGAAAAGCGTACCATCCGCCACCTGCTCAAAAATCCCCGCGGTGACACCCGAGGCGTCATGGCGTCCGAGCAGCGCTTCTTCGGCATCGAGATCGCGCAAACTGCTCGCTACCACGACGACGAATGGGGAACTCGGGCTTGAACCGTGTTCATGCACGTAGCGCGCGAACATTTCGCGACCACTGCCGCGCTCACCCAATAACAATACCGAGTGACGACCAGGCGCCACCGACGCCAACTCGTGTCTTAATTGCTGCACCACACGGCTCTTGCCGATTGGCGCGGCAACACCGCCGAGCAGGCGCTGGGCACCGCGCAATTTGCGAGCGCTCTCGAGACCACGCTCGACGGTTCGCAACAATTTAGCCAAAGATAACGGCTTCTCGACAAAATCGAGTGCACCCAATCGCGTCGCTTCGACCGCCGTGTCCACCGTGCCATGCCCTGACATCATGACGATGGGGCAGGAGCCGTTACCGGCCGCCATCCACTCGCGTAGCAAAGTGATGCCATCAACGTCGGGCATCCAGATGTCGAGCAGGATCAACTCCGGGGAAAACGACCCCCGCAGTTGACGTGCCTCGCTCGCGTTGGCGGCGACGGTCACGTCATAACCCTCATCGGTGAGAATTTCTTTCACGAGGGTCCGGATATCGGCCTCGTCGTCCACCACGAGTATGCGTGCTGAGCTCATGCCCGCTCCCTCCGAATGTCGGTTCGCCGCTCACGGGCTGCGGTCGACCGAGATTTGTCTCCAAATGGCAACATAACACGGACTCGGGCGCCACCCGCAGCCTGGTTGTCGGCCTCGATGACCCCGCCGTGGTCCTCGACGATCTTGCGCACGATCGCAAGACCCAGCCCCGTGCCGCGCGGTTTGCTCGACACGTAGGGGTCGAAAATCCGCCCGAGAATCTCGGGCTGAAAGCCGGGGCCGTTGTCCGTCACGGTCAACAAGGCAACAGGCACCCTCTCCCGCTCGCCAATACCGGTCTGCAGTTCGATACGCGCGTTGGCGACGCCCTCCAACGCCTCGATGGCGTTGGTGAGCAGATTGTTGAGCACCTGCCGTATGCGCGCTCGATCACCGAGTATGGGCTCAAGCCCTGGCTCGAACCGGCTCTGGATATCGACATGACCTTCCTCGGCGCGGTACAGATCGAGCGCCTCACCCGCCAATTGATTGAGGTCGAAAAGATCGAACTTCATCGCCGGTGCGCGCGCGTACTCGCTGAAATCATTGACCATCTGCTTCATGGCCTCGACTTGCTGCACGATCGTATGGGTCGATCGCTCCAGCAAATCGGCATCGCTGCCGGCCAACTGCGGCAACACCTTTCGACGAAGTCGCTCGGCGGACAACTGGATCGGCGTCAATGGGTTTTTGATTTCGTGCGCCAATCGTCGCGCCACTTCACCCCAGGCCGCTTCTCGCTGCACTTGTAACAGCCGTGTTACGTCGTCGAATACGATCACGTAGTTAAGGGTCTCATCAACCGCTTGCGGCAAGCGCACGCAAGCGCTCGCTAGAAATCGAGGTCCGCCGATACCGCTGCCGCGCAATTCGATCTGCTCTCGCCACTCCTCACGACCTGCGGCGAAACGAGCGCGGATGTCATCAAAGAATGGCTTGGCGATACCTTCCTCCCCGACGAGGTCGGGCAAAGATTTCCCTATCATCGCCGTGAGATCAACACCGAGAATCGCGTCTGCAGCCGCATTGGCCCTTTGCAACACCAACTCTCGATCGACGGTGATGACTCCGGTGGATAAGCGCGCGAGGATCACCGCGAGTCGCTCGCGCTCCCGATCGGCCGCCTCCCGGCTGCTCTCAGTCTCCTGTCGAGCACGCCGTAGGCGCTTGGTCATATCGTTGAACGACTGCACGAGAAACCCCATCTCGTCGTGCGAACTCAACGGTACGCGGGTTGCAAAATCTCCTTTCGCCACCGCACGAGTGCCGGCCATCAGGTCCTGCACCGGCTTGAACAGCACTTCGGCCGAGTAGATCGCACCATAGATGGCCCCGAGCAAGGTGACGAGCAACACCATTGTGAGCGTGAGACTGAAGCTGTATTTGAGCGGCTCTCGTAAAGCGGCCAAATCACCGTACTGCGAAAACGAGCGTTGCACTGCGTCGGTCAGCTCGGCGAACTGGCGTGGCAAGTCATGGGTGACGACGACGAATCGCGCTCCACCTGGCAGCGCAACGGCACCTGGCAGTAAGGCAGACGTGCGAATTACGTAGCCTGCATCACCCACCGGCTCGAGACTGACGTAACTTCGGCCGGCGATGACTTGTCGAACGAGCTCGGCCGACGGTCGCTCGGGCAAAGAATCGGGCACCGAACGACTACTTGCGCCGATGATGCGCTCGTACTCGCCGTACAAAACGAGCTCTGCGGCATCTGTACGGCGCAGCTCTTCGTCCATGGCGACCAGCATGGCCCCCGATGACGGCAGCGTCGAGAGGCGCTGGGCAAATCGCTCCGTTCGCTCCAACTGCTCGCGCATGCGCAAATCGAGCGCGGCACGCGACAGCACGACTGCATCGTCGAGACTCTGCTTGATCTCAACCTGAAACCAACTATCGATACCGCGATTGAGGAACTGCAGCGAGAAGACATAAACGGACAACAGGGGCAGCGCAACTAGCGCACCAAAGACCAGCACTGTTCGAGAGGTCAGACGCGACCCGGGGACACCGCTCCGATATGCCCTGATGAGTTGGACGGTCTTGCGAATCAGCATCGCAAGCAGCGCAATCACACCGACTGCACTTGCCAACAATATCCACGGCTGCCATCGACCGAACTGCGCGGAGTTCTGTGCGGACAAAAAAAGCGCCGTCAACGCACCGAATACCAACAGTGACCAGAACGTCACCGTCAGCAAAGATCGATAGCGTTTTAACGCGGCAGCGACCATGAGTACCACTCGCTCCGGCGTTGCCAGTCATCCGACCAGAACATCAGCGCGCGCAGTGCATCAGTGAGACGCCCACGTCGAACGACGGCGCGAACGTTGACGAAGTACTCACCATCCTCAGACACCTGCGCGGAGACGAGAATGGGCCATCCATCGACCTTCCCAAGGTCGGCGAGCGCTTCCTCGAAACTCGCAAACGAGCGTGCCTCAACGACTCCTTGAGGATCCTTGACGAGATAACGCTCGCTAACGGAGTGATAACTGAGTTCACGCCGAAGACTGAGATTGACGACGTTCGCAGCCGTCCAGAAACGGCGCTCACGGGTCACTTCGAGATCGACGTCGTAAAATAACGAGACTCCCTGTTGTAACGCGCGAAGGTCCTCGTCGTTCATCGGATAACGAACCCGAACCTGAAGCTGATAAACGCCATTGACGACGTTGACGAAACCCGACTGGATTTCGAGTGCATCCTTGATGGGCGAACTGACGGACTGCGCCGAGACTCGCCCGGCAAACGAGTTGGATAGCACCACCGCCACCACCAAGATGGTGAGCCGCGCGAGCGCGGTACGCATATGTCGGCAGATGGCATGACCTATCGTCATCGCGAGCCCCTGAAGCCGAGGCAAGCATAATAAAATCCATCCGTCCCCGCTGCGCTCCCGGGCAGCAGCTGCACGCCACATGCCTGCCGAATCGCGCCGGGCGGTAGCGACACGCCGGTCGGCCAAGGTAGTACTTCGAGTTCCGGATGGCTGGCGAGGAAAGCCTGCACGACTTGTTCGTTTTCGTCAGGTAGCACGGAGCATGTCGCATAGACGAGTCGCCCGCTAGGCGCGAGCTTCGCGAAACATTGCTCGAGCAGGCGACGCTGCAGACGCGCGAGATGCTCGATATCTTCCGCCCTTCTCAATAGTTTGATGTCCGGATGGCGCCTAATTACACCCGTCGATGAGCATGGCGCATCGAGTAGAATTCGATCGAAGACGGTTTCATCGGCGAGCGCTTCGCTACGCGAGAGATCGCGCACCAAAACCCGCGCCTCGGCACCAATGCGTTCAATGGTGCCCCTGACCAGCGCCAAGCGCTCTGCATCGATATCGATCGCGAGCAGATCGACTTTCGGCTGCAACTGCAAAATGTGTGCGGTCTTCCCGCCGGGAGCGGCGCAGGCATCAAGAACGCGCTGTCCCGGCGCCAGATCGAGAAAGTGCGCTGCCAACTGCGCGCCGGCGTCTTGCACAGACACACGCCCCACATCGAAACCCGGCAAAGTCGAAACCGCGACCGCATGTTCGAGCTGCAGCGCTTCTGTCGACCACTCAACCGAGTGCGCACTACGACCCGTACCGGCGAGCTCGCGTCGATACTCTTCGCGCGCATCGATCACGAACGGCGCCACCCGCAACGTCATCGACGGATGTTGATTGTTGGCGATAAGAATGGCTTCCGCCGCCTCGGGCCAAGCGGCTTTGACGCTTTGTGCGAACCACTCGGGGTGCGCATGACGCGAGGCCATATCGACATCGACAGCTGCCAACAAAGATTCGCGTTCGCGAACGAAACGTCGCAACACGGCATTTACGAATCCAGTGGCACGCTGCAAGCCCAGCGCTCTGGCTGCATCCACGGCTAAGTGCACGCTCACCTCCGGCGCACCACGCGAATGCTCGATCTGATGCGCTGCAGTGATCAGCAGCGCGCGTAACTGAGGGTCGACATCGGCGGCAGGGCGCGCGACGAGAGTCGCCATGGCGGGCGCAAGACGCAGGTACCAGCGCAACGTGCCAAGGGCGATCGCGCGCACGGCAGCACGATCTTGGCGAGACTCCGCCTCGAGCAGCGCCACGTCAGCCGAACGACCCTCATGGGCCACGGCACTGACGGCGCGTACGGCTGCAGCAAGCGTCGCTGCTCCGGGGGCCAACTCAGACTTCATGAAAACTGCTCCGTCCCCGCGGTGAATCCGCCTGGAATGCCATTGATAAACTCGGCAGCGGTCACGCTGCGTTTGCCGGATCTTTGAAGCTCGGTGATTGCAAGCCTGCCCTTGCCGCAGGCGATCTGCAGAGCACCATCAGCTGCCGCGATCCACGTTCCAGGGATGACCGAAGACTCGGGATTCGTTTCGGCTGCAAGTGGATGCGCACGATGGATACGCACGATCTCATCACGCCACATCGTCTCAGCGACAGGCCACGCCTTGAAGGCGCGAATACGCCGACCGATCTCGGCCGCGCTCTGCTGCCAATCGATTCGCGCCTCGCTCTTGTCGATCTTGCGTGCGTAAGTCGCGCCGAGAGAAGGCTGTGCAATCGGCTTTACCTGACCCGCTGCAACGAGATCGAGCGTTTCGAGTAAAGCCTCGGCGCCGAGTACACCGAGCTTGTGCTGCAGCGAAATGGCGTCATCTTGAGCTTCGATGACCACGCGCCGCTGCAGCCACATCGGCCCTGTATCGAGACCGACATCCATCTGCATGAGAGTGACCCCGGTTTCGGTATCTCCTTCTAGGATCGCTCGCTGAATAGGTGCCGCCCCGCGCCAACGCGGCAGCAAGGAGGCGTGAATGTTGATGCAACCGTGCCGAGGGATCGACAGCGCTTCGGACGGCAAGATGAGGCCGTAAGCTACTACCACCAGAACATCGGGCTGCCAACGTCGTAACGACTCTCGCCCCTCTTCTGTGCGCAGCGTCAACGGCTGACTGACTTCGTAACCGCGGCCAGTCGCGAATTCTTTGACAATACTCGGCGTCAACTTTCGGCCGCGCCCGGCTGGCCGATCCGGCTGGGTCAGAACACCGACGATTTGATGGGAGGAATCGGCGAGCGCGGCCAATGGCGGCAACGCGAAAGCCGGTGTCCCGGCGAAAGCGATACGCATGGAAGGTCTCGGCGCGCGTCAGCGCGCACCGACTCCAGCCGCTACCTTGTCGGCTCCCGCGCGATCCGAACGATCACGCTGGGTTTTCTCCAACTTGCGTCGTATGCGATCGCGCTTCAGAACAGAAAGATAATCGACAAATAGCTTACCCTCGAGATGATCCATCTCGTGCTGCAAGCAAACCGCGGCGAGACCTGACAGCTCACGCTCGAAAGTGATGCCGTGACGATCTTGTGCTCGTACTTTGATTCTTTGAGCACGCTCAACATCATCGAAGAAGCCGGGCACGGAGAGACAACCCTCCTGCATCACGCCGACTTCCTCGCGAGCGAGAATTTCTGGATTGATGAACACCAAAGGCTCGCTGTGATCTTCGGTGACATCCATCACCAGCAAGCGACGGTGTACGTTCACCTGCGAGGCCGCAAGACCAATGCCGGGCGCGGCGTACATGGTCTCGAACATGTCATCGACCAGTTTCGCGAGCACCGCGTCGAAAACGGTCACGGGCTCCGCACGAGTACGCAGCCGCGGATCGGGGAATTCCAGTATCGGTAGCAAGGCCATGCGAAGACACTCCGCTCAAGGTTATTCGCGATGACCGCAGTATATCAGTGCACATTGCCATCAAATCCGGCGCGGCCTCCTTCTGCGGGTAACCGTAAGGTCAGTCGCATGCATTCCCCAGACATCGCCGATCTCTGTCGTTGGGCGCGGCTTCCCGGCATGCACGCCCATCGCTGGCTAGCCGCCCGTGAAGCTGGCATCCGTTCCTTCGACGATGCTCGCCGGGCGCCGCCGTCCGTTTGGCGCGATCTCGGCTGGCCCGCCTCCACACAAAAAGCGCTATCGAGCCCGAAAATCACCGCGGTCGATGACGATTTGGCCGCGATCGAAAAACACGGTCTGCAACTCGTCGCGCCCGACAACCCAAGCTACCCCTCCTTATTAATGACCATTGATCACGCACCGACCGTCCTTTTCGTTCGGGGCGATCCAGCCGTCCTTGCCGCGGCCCAACTCGCCGTCATCGGTAGCCGCCATCCGACGGCGCTAGGCGAGCGCACAGCGCGTGACTTCGCGTTCCACTTCGCCTCCTTGGGGCTCGTCGTCACGAGCGGACTTGCGCTCGGCATCGATGCCGCCGGACATCGCGCGGCGCTGCTCGCGGGCGGAAAGACCGTTGCCGTCTGCGCTTGCGGGCTCGATCGCATCTATCCAGAACGACACGCCGACCTCGCGGCCGGCATCGCAACATCCGGCGCCCTGGTCAGCGAATTTCCACCGGGAACACCGCCGCTAGCCTCGCACTTTCCCCGTCGTAACCGACTGATCAGCGGTCTATCAGTCGGTGTCCTCGTCGTCGAAGCCGCCGCTCGCAGTGGCTCTCTGGTCACGGCGCGATACGCTGCGGAACAAGGCCGGGAAGTGTTCGCCATCCCGGGATCCATCCACAGCCCCCTCTCTCGCGGCTGTCATCAACTCCTCCGCCAAGGGGCAACCCTGGTCGAATGCGCCGATGATGTTCTGTCCGAACTTAAAAATATCCAATTAAATCAAAAAGATGGGGATAACCTTGGCCCCTCCGAACCCCCCCGAGAGAGGGCGCCGCGGTTGGACAACCCTTCGGAAATCCTGTTAGATGCGCTCGGCTTCGAGCCCACGAGCCTCGATGCGCTCATCGCGAGCACCGGCCTCTCCAGCACATCTGTAGCGTCCCTGCTCCTCACCCTGGAACTTCAGGGGCGTGCCGCATCCGACGCCCGCGGCCGGTATTTTCGTCTTTAACCCCAACTGCCCTGACCCCGGATTCATGACCCAAACCCCCGACACCGGCAGCGTTCTGGACATCCTTATTTATGTGTTCGATCGCTACATGCTGGCCGACGACCCGGAAGTCCCCGAGCGCGAGGCGCTCGCGCAGGACCTCGAACAGGCGGGCTTCGATGGCGCGAGTGTCGAACGAGCACTCGATTGGCTGGCCGACCTCGCTTGCGAACGGGATCGACCGGAGCTGCACGACACGGGTCCACGAGCCTTGCGTATCTATACCGATGCGGAGAGCACGCACCTGCCGGCAGAGTGCCGTGGGTACCTCTTCGAACTGGAGCGCACCGGCATCCTGTCAGCTCAGCAACGTGAAATTGTCATCGAGCGCTTGCTGGCGCTCGACGGTTCGGAACTGGATGTCGACCAACTCAAGTGGGTCGTGCTGATGGTGCTCTCGAGCCAACCCGGACAGGAACTCGCCTGCTCACGCATGGAAGATCTCGTGTTCGATCTGCCGCCGGAACGGCCCCACTGACCGACGGCGACACCGTCTCAAAATAGTCCACGGAAGACATGGCCCAAAATCTCGTCATCGTCGAATCACCGGCGAAAGCCAAGACCATCAAAAAATACCTCGGTAATGATTTCGAGGTACTTGCGTCGTATGGTCACGTGCGCGATCTCGTGCCCAAAGAAGGGGCGGTCGATCCTTCGCGGCAATTCGCGATGAAGTACGACGTGATCGAACGTAATGAGCGACATGTCGAGGCGATCTCCAAAGCGCTGAAGAAAGCCAAATCACTTTATCTCGCAACTGACCCGGACCGCGAGGGCGAAGCGATTTCCTGGCACTTGCGTGAACTGCTGAACGATCGCGGCGCCCTCGAGGGCAAGACGGTGCATCGCGTCGCGTTCTACGAAATCACGAAGAACGCCGTTCGCCAGGCCATCGAAGAGCCGCGCGACCTGTCACTCGACCTCGTCAACGCACAACAGGCGCGGCGCGCCCTCGACTATCTCGTCGGTTTCAATCTGTCGCCGCTGCTTTGGAAGAAAGTTCGTCGTGGCTTATCGGCCGGTCGTGTACAGAGCCCCGCACTGCGCATGATCTGCGAGCGTGAGGCCGAGATTCAGGCTTTCGTCCCGCGCGAATATTGGACGCTCGATGCGTTCGGTCAGCGCGGCGAACAAAGCTTTCCGCTCAAACTCGTCGAGTTCGGCGGACGCAAGGTCGAACAGTTTTCTTTCAGCGATGCGACATCCGCAAATGAAGTCGAAGCCGCGCTGCTCGCAGCAACCGGTGCCGGCCAGACCAAGGCGACGACCGAAGGGGAAACGCCCCGTCTCGCGCCGCCCGGCAAACTGAGCGTCATCAGCATCGATCGTAAGCAACGCAATCGACATCCCGCGCCGCCGTTCACCACTTCAACGCTGCAACAAGAAGCGGCGCGCAAACTGGGTTACTCGGCGCAGCGCACGATGCGACTCGCTCAACAACTTTACGAAGGTGTCGACTACGGCGAGGGCGCCGTGGGTCTCATCACCTACATGCGTACCGATGCGGTAAACCTCGCCAACGAGGCGATCGGTGAAATTCGCCAAGTCATCGGCAAAGTCTACGGCGACGAGTCGTTGCCGGAAGCCGCGCGCTTCTTCAAGAACAAATCACGCAATGCCCAAGAGGCGCACGAAGCCATTCGTCCGACTTCTGCGGCCGTATTGCCGCAAATGCTCGAGGGTCGCATCGATGCCGACCTTCAGAAACTCTATGCGCTCATCTGGAAACGAGCGGTTGCCTGTCAGATGACCCACGCGGTCTTTGATACGGTAGCCATCGATCTGCTCGCCAGCAAAGAAGGGACGGATCGAAACCTGTTTCGCGCCAATGGCTCGACCTTGGTCAAGCCGGGCTTCATTGCCGTCTATCTCGAAGGTCAGGACGATGCAGCCGACGATGATGACGATCGCATCCTCCCTGCCATGCAGGAAGGTGACATCGTCGATCTCGTGAGCTTGCGCGGCACGCAGCATTTCACCGAGCCGCCGCCGCGCTACTCCGAAGCCTCGCTCGTCAAGGCGCTCGAAGAACATGGTATCGGTCGTCCGTCGACCTACGCTTCGATCATCTCGACCCTGAAAGATCGCGAATACGTCGATATGGACGGTAGGCGCTTCATCGCTACCGACATTGGCAAGATCGTCAACAACTTCCTGAGCACGCACTTCAGCAAGTACGTCGATTACGGCTTCACTGCGGCGATGGAAGATGAGCTCGATGCCGTCTCGCGCGGCGAAGAGCCGTGGACCGAGCCACTGCAGAAATTCTGGCAGCCTTTCGTCGACCTGATCGATCACACGGAAAAGAACGTCTCTCGTGACGAAGCCGCACAGGCGCGCGAGCTTGGCACGGATCCGGTGAGCGGCAAGCCCGTCTCGGTTCGGATGGGCCGTTTCGGCCCCTTTGTACAGATCGGCACTCGCGACGACGAAGAGAAGCCGCGCTTTGCGGGACTGCGCCCCGGTCAGAGGATGGACACCATCACGCTCGCCGATGGTCTGCAGCTGTTCCAATTGCCGCGTAAGCTCGGCGCAAATGCCGAAGGCGAAACGCTCGAGGCGAATATTGGTCGCTTCGGTCCGTACATCAAATACGGCAGCAAATACGCTTCTCTGAAGGAAGACGATCCATACACCATCACGCTCGAGCGCGCGATCGAAGTGGTCGAAGCCAAGAAGCTCGCTGATGCTAATCGCATCATCCAGGACTTCGGCATCGACGATATTCAAGTGTTGAACGGACGCTACGGTCCGTACATCACAGACAAACTGCGCAACGCGCGTATTCCAAAAGACCGCGACCCGAAGACACTGACCCTCGACGAGTGCCGTGAACTTCTGGCCGCCGCTCCGCAGCGACCCGGCCGCGGACGCTTTGCCAAGAAGAAGACACCTGCCGCAAAGCCCAAAGCCGAAGCTAAGCCGAAAGCTGAGGCGAAGCCCAAAGCCAAAGCAAAGGCCAAGGCTAAGGCGCCCAAAAAAGCCAAGGCCAAAGCAAAATCCAAAAAACCCGCTTCTACTGAGGCGTGAAATACCGACACGTATTCCATGCGGGTAACTTTGCAGACGTGCACAAGCACGTCACGCTACTCGCATTGATTCGGGCGCTATCGCGCAAAGACAAAGGCTTTCTGCTGCTCGACACCCACGCCGGTCGTGGGCTTTACGACCTACAGAGTGAAGGCGCACGCAAGACGGCAGAATCCAATGGCGGTATCGCACTGCTCGAAGCGGCCACGCGCGGCAACTGGCCGACAGAGATCCAGGACTACCTCGATACCGTCAAAGCCATCCGGCGCGAACGATCTTCGCGCCGCGCCTATCCGGGTTCGCCGCTGATCGCACTGGCCGCGATTCGTCCGCAGGATCGGGCCGTATTCATCGAGACGCAGGCAGAGGAACACGCTGCGTTACATCGACTCTTGCCGCGTGATGCAGGACGGCTTACCGCCGAATGTGCAGATGGCTATCAAAGAATTCGACATTGGCTGCCGAATTCGGAGAGGCGCGCCCTGGTCGTGATCGACCCTCCCTATGAAGACACGACTGCCGATTTTCGCGCAGTCGAGGCCACCGCCTGCGAGACGCTCCGTCGTTTACCAAATGCGGTCGTGGCTATCTGGTATCCGATCAAGCACGAGCGCGATACAAATGAGTGGCGTAGTCGACTGATCTCGCGCCTGCCGAAGCCGCCCGACGAGGCGCGTACGCCAGCAATTAGCAGTGAATTGTGGGTTCATCCGCCTGACTCCCGGGTCGGTCTCAACGGCTCAGGCATGTTGATACTCAATCCTCCCTGGCAGCTCGATGAACAGATGGCTATTTGGCTACCGATCCTGCGCGAGGTGCTCGATACTGAGCGCACCGGCGGAGCCGCCGTAAGATCGTTGCCATGATCGTTGCCATGCAAGAGAGCCGGATGGAGACACTGCCTGATCGATACGGAGTGATTGGCCATCCGATCTCGCACAGTCGTTCACCCCTCATCCACAGTGAATTCGCCAGAGCGACACGGCAACACCTAGTTTACGAACGCTTCGACATCGCACCGAACGAACTGGTTACTCGTGTACAGGCGCTGTTTCGGGAAGGCGTGCGCGGTCTGAACGTCACCGTTCCCCACAAGGAAGCGATTGTCACTCTGACCCAAGAGCTGACCGAACGCGCCAAACTCGCCGGAGCCGTGAATACTTTGATTGCGCTGCCGGATGGGAGGTTGCGCGGTGACAATACCGATGGTGCAGGCCTCGTCGCCGATCTGCGCTATCTCGATATCGATGTCACCGGCCGATCCGTGCTGATATTGGGCGCAGGCGGTGCGACGCGCGGCATCGCAGGCCCTCTACTCGCGCAGCATCCTAGCAAGCTCGTCATCGCCAATCGGAACCTTGCGCGAGCCGAAGATCTGATCGAATCGTTTCGTAACACCGCTATCTCTGAAAGCGTCTCGCTTTCCGCGTGTCGTATGGAAGAGCTGCGCGAACCGTTCGATATTGTCATCCACGCCACCTCGCTCGGCTTGCAGAACGCAACGCCCACCGTCGATCCGGTCATCATTGGACGGCATACCGATGCCTATGATCTGGGTTATGCGACTCAAGGAACGCCTTTCTCCCGCTGGGCGCAGCAGCACGGCGCTGCGCGAACGCATGACGGCATCGGGATGTTGGTCGAGCAGGCAGCGGAAGCTTTCTGGCTGTGGCGCAGCGTTAGACCGGAGACGACAGAGGTCCGTCGCCTACTGAGTCAATCGGACGAGCGAAACAACCCGTAGCGACGCGCGTACCAGACGAAGAGTGGCAACTCCATCAACAGGAAGCTCGCCACCGTAAAGCCGAACCAACCCACTTCCAGCACGAGGAAGTCGAAACGCGTTCCCGTTCCGTAGAAAAAATAACCCGAAATTACGACTGCAGCGAGATTGGCCGCCAGATCGTTCATCGCGAGTCGGTTCATGTCGCCGCCGGCAAACCGCGGATAGACGACGAAATACGCAAACCACAACAACACGGCGTT
>CAIVYV010000080.1 GCA_903910215.1 uncultured Pseudomonadota bacterium | reverse complement strand
TTGCCTCGTCAGTCACGCCGGACTCATCAATCTCGAGTCGCAGTGGGGTACGAGCGACACGATCTACGGCCGAGAGATCAACAATGGCGGACCGGTCTGGGAGCAGGGGCCGGTTTGGCGTGAGCAGAACCCAATCCGCTACGCTGCTCAATTCCGCACGCCCACTCTGGTGACGATCGGCGAGCGCGATTTCCGCGTGCCACTGAATAACTCGCTCGAGTATTGGTCGGTACTGCAGCGTCAACAGATTCCTAGCCGACTGCTGGTTTTCCCGGACGAGAATCATTGGATCCTGAAGGGCGAGAACAGCCGTTATTTCTACTCCGAAGTGCACGGGTGGTTGGCGCGCTGGCTGCAGCCGGCGCCCGCCAACTAGCGCGCAAGGGTCTTTTCTTGTAAGATCGCGCTCCCGCGAGGCTCCTCGGGTCTCGTGGGAGCGGCGAAAAGCTTCTGGCTCGAGTCGCAAGTGCTTGATTTTAAAGCCCCCCGAGGGGCTTTTTGTTTTTGTGCCCCTGGCCGGGGCGGGACGATAACAGGGGGCCCTCGTGGCCCTTTTTCATTATGGCAACGGCATCGGTAGTCCGGGAGAAGATGATCGCCCTGCTCGAACCCTTGGTCGAGCAGCTGGGCTATGAGCTCGTCGACATCGAGTGGGTGTCGGCGCCGCGTAGCGCTACCTTGCGTATCTTCCTTGACTTGCCGGCCGGACGCGAAGGACACATCGGCATCGAAGACTGCGAAAGCGTTAGTCGTGAGGTGTCGGCGCTACTCGACGTGGAGGATCCGGTTGCCGGTGCCTACAACCTCGAGGTCTCATCGCCCGGGTTCGATCGAGTCCTGCGCAAGCCTGCGCACTTCGAACGATTTCGGGGCACGCGCGTGTGGGTGGAATTGAACGTGGCCCGAGACGGGCGACGTCGTTACACGGGCACACTTTCTGGCGTGAACGAGCAGGGCATCACGCTTGATGTCGATGGGCAGGATGTGTCGATCGGTTTTAATGAAGTGAGTAAAGCGCGCCTCGTCGCTTGATGCGTACGGGCGAGCAACGGAAGAGGACGAACGACGATGAGCAAAGAAATCATGATGGTGGTCGATGCCGTCTCCAACGAGAAGGGTGTCGATAAAGAAGTCATTTTCGAGGCGCTCGAAGCCGCCCTCGCGTCAGCCACGCGTAAGAAGCATGGCGAAGAATGGGATGTGCGTGTGTCGATCAACCGAAAAACGGGTGATTACGACACTTTCCGCCGCTGGAAAGTCTTTGCCGATGACTCCAAGGAATTGGAAGTTCCCGATCGCGAGTTGCGCCTTGAGGATGCGCTCGATGTCGACAAGAAGGCTGTCGCCGGTGGCTATGTCGAAGAGCCGATGGAGTCGGTCAGCTTCGGTCGAATCGCCGCTCAGCAGGCCAAGCAGGTCATCGTGCAGAAGGTGCGCGAAGCCGAGCGTGCTCAGGTCGTTGATGCCTATCGGGACCGTGTCGGCCAGCTTGTCAGCGGCGTCGTCAAACGTGTCGATCGCAATGGCATCTATGTTGATCTTGGTGGCAATGCCGAAGGCTTTGTGTCACGTCAGGACATGATCATGCGCGAGCAGGTCAAGCCGCAGGATCGTATCAAAGCCTACCTCAAGGAAGTGCGCTCCGAGCCGCGCGGCCCGCAGTTGTTCCTCACGCGCTCAGCGCCGGAATTCCTGATCGAGTTGTTCAAGCTCGAGGTGCCGGAAGTAGGTCAGGGGCTCATCAATATTTTGGGCGCAGCGCGCGACCCGGGCATCCGCGCCAAGATCGCGGTGAAGAGCAACGATAATCGTGTCGACCCCGTCGGTGCCTGTGTCGGTATGCGCGGATCGCGTGTGCAGGCCGTCTCCAATGAGATCGCCGGCGAGCGCGTCGATATCATCCCGTTTGACGAAAATCCGGCTCAGTTCGTGATCAACGCAATGTCGCCTGCCGAGGTGATCTCCATCGTCGTCGATGAAGATTCGCACAGCATGGATATCGCCGTGTCCGAAGAGAAGTTGTCGCAAGCGATCGGTCGCGGCGGCCAAAATATTCGTCTCGCCAGTCAGCTGACCGGCTGGGAACTTAACGTCATGACCGAATCGGATGCCGAAGCGAAGAGCGAATCCGAAGCGCGTTCACTCGTCGAGAATTTCATGAAGCAGCTCGATGTCGACGAGGACGTTGCGACGATCCTCGTCCAAGAGGGCTTCTCGACCGTCGAGGAAGTGGCTTACGTGCCGCAAGCCGAGCTCATCTCGATCGAGGACTTCAACGAAGAAATCGTCAAGGAATTGCGTAGCCGAGCGCGCGATGTGCTGCTTACGCAGGCTATCGCGAGCGAAGAAAGCCTCGATTCACAGTTGCCGGCCGATGACCTGTTGTTGCTTGAGGGCATGCAGCCGGATCTCGCACTGGCACTCGCTTCGCGCGGTGTTCGCACGCGCGAAGATCTAGCCGAGCAGGCGGTAGACGATTTGCTCGATATCCAGGGTTTGACGGCCGAAGAAGCCGGCAAGCTCATCATGAAGGCCCGCGAGCACTGGTTCGCCCCGGGTCACGGCTGATGGCCTAGGGGGGCGCGACAGATGGCAGACGTAACAGTTGCCCAATTCGCCGAGGTGTTGAAGGTTCCGGTCGAGAAGTTGCTCGTGCAGCTCGATCAGGCCGGCATCAAGGTGGCAGGACCGACCGACAAGATCAGCGACGAGGCCAAGCTCGAGTTGCTGAGTCATTTGCGCCGTAGTCACGGGCAGTCCGGCGAGGAAGCCGGCGCCGTGGCAGCGCCGCGCAAGATCACGTTGCAGCGCAAGCAGCAAAGCGAAATTAAGCTCGCCGGCGGTGCCGGTCGTGCGCGTACCGTCAACGTCGAGGTGCGCGTGAAGCGTACCTACGTGAAGCGCGACGTACTCGAGGAGCAGGTCAAGGCTCAAGGCGGTGACGACAGCGAAGCCAAGCGCATCGAAGCTGAAGAAGCCGCGCGTCTTGAGCGCGAGCGTCAGGAGAACGAACGCCGCGAAGCCGAGCGAATGGAGGTGGAGAACCGCCGCCGTCTTGAGGAAGAAGCGGCCGCGCGACGTGCAGCCGAAGATGCGCGGCGTGCCGCCGAGCAACGTGAGCGCGAACAGGCCGAGGCCGCACGTTCACGTCCTGCACCGACTGCGGCGGCGCCAGCACCGGCCGCCGCGAACGATCGCGATCGGCGTACGAAATACGGCCGCGAGCAATTGCATGTCAGTACTGATGCTAGCTCGCGCCTGAAAAAGAAAAAGAAGGTCCGTGAGCGTCGTAGCGCAGTGGGCGTCGAGACGCGCCATGCGTTCGAGTTGCCGACCGCGCCTGTCGTGCGTGATGTGAGCATCGGCGAGACGATTACGCCACAGGAACTTGCGCAGAAGATGGCCGTCAAGGCGACCGAGGTCATCAAGGTCATGATGAACATGGGCGTGATGGCGACCATCAATCAGCCCATCGATCAGGATACGGCGCTGCTCGTCGTCGAAGAGATGGGTCACAAGGGCAAGGTCCTGCAAGAGAACCAGATCGAAACCGGTCTGCAGGGTGCCGAGGGCGGTGAGATCGAGTTGTTGCCGCGTCCTCCCGTCGTCACCGTCATGGGTCACGTCGATCACGGTAAGACGTCGCTGCTCGACTGCATCCGCAAGGCGAAGGTCGCCGCAGGTGAGGCGGGCGGTATTACGCAGCACATCGGCGCTTACCAGGTACAAACGCCCAAAGGAACGGTCACCTTCCTCGACACGCCGGGTCACGCTGCCTTCACGGCGATGCGTGCTCGTGGTGCGAAGGCGACCGACGTTGTGATTCTGGTGGTGGCAGCCGATGACGGCGTCATGCCCCAGACGATCGAGGCAATCCAGCACGCTCGCGCTGCGGGTGTGCCGATCGTGGTGGCGGTCAATAAAATCGACAAGGCATCGGCCGATCCCGATCGCGTGCGCACCGAGCTCTCGAAGCAGGAAGTCATCCCCGAAGAGTGGGGCGGCGAGAACATGTTCGTGAACGTCTCCGCGCACACGGGTGCCGGTATCGATCAGTTGCTCGAGGCCATTCTGCTGCAAGCCGAGGTGCTCGAGCTCAATGCGCCGGCTACGGGGCTCGCCTCGGGTCTCATCATCGAAGCGAGCGTCGAGAAAGGTCGTGGTGCGGTGGCGACGGTACTCGTCAAGCGCGGCACCTTGCGTACCGGCGATCCGATCATCGCGGGACAGGAATTTGGTCGCGTCCGCGCCATGTTCGACGAGAAGGGCAAATCTGTCGACGAGGCGACTCCGTCGATGCCCGTGCTCGTGCTCGGCTTGTCGGGCGCACCGAATGCCGGCGACGAAATGCTGGCGGTCGAGAGCGAGCGCAAGGCACGTGAGGTCGCACTCTATCGTCATGGCAAGTTCCGCGACGTGAAGCTCGCCAAGCAGGCGGCAGCCGTTGGCGACGTGTTCTCGCAGATGACCGAAGAGAAGGCCGGTGTCATCAGCGTCGTCATCAAGACGGACGTGCAGGGCAGTGCCGAAGCGCTGCGTGATGCACTCACCAAGCTCTCGACAGACGAAGTCACGGTTAAGGTCGTGGCTAGCGGCGTCGGTGGAATCACGGCGTCCGATGTGCAGCTCGCGGCGGCGTCGAAGGCGCTGGTGCTCGGCTTCAATGTTCGCGCCGATGGTGCGGCTCGTGAAGCGGTCAAAGAGACCGGTGTCGACATCCGCTACTTCTCGATCATTTACGAAGCCATCGATGACATCAAACAGCGCATGAGTGGCTTGCTCGCACCGGAGATCAAAGAACAGATCGTCGGTACGGCGCAGGTTCGCGATGTGTTCCGTTCGAGCAAGTTTGGCGTCGTCGCCGGCTGTCTCGTCATGGAAGGCTCCGTCAAGCGCAATAATCCGATCCGTGTGTTGCGCGACAACGTAGTCATCTTTGAGGGTGCACTCGAATCGCTGCGTCGTTTCAAGGACGATGTTGGCGAGGTGCGCGCAGGTACCGAGTGCGGTATCGGCGTGAAGAACTATCAGGATGTGCGTGTCGGCGATCAGATCGAATGCTTCGCCCGCGTTGAGGTGGCCCGCGCGATCGAGTGATCGCAGCGGGACCCGCTTCTTCTTTCGCGATGGCTGGCAAGGCGCGACAGCAACGCATCGGCGCGGAAATCCAGCGCGTCCTGTCGGAGTTGATTTCTCGGGAGGTCAAGGACCCGCGAGTCGGCACCGTCACGTTGACGGCGGTGAAGCTCTCGCCCGATGCGAGCGTGGCGCAGGTGTTCTTTGTGCCGTTCGGCGATCGAAATCCGGCCGACGAAGTCGGCGCGGG
>CAIVYV010000079.1 GCA_903910215.1 uncultured Pseudomonadota bacterium | reverse complement strand
TGTTCTCGTGTCGTGATGTCGATGTGTTCTACGTCGACAAGCACGCGATTCGGAAGGTCAACATCGATATCGCTCGTCAGCAAGTGCTCGCGATGATCGGCCCCTCGGGCTGTGGCAAGTCGACTTTCTTGCGCTGCTTGAACCGCATGAACGACACCATCGTGGGTGCGCGCGTCGAGGGGCAGATCACGCTCGATGGTCAAGATATCCACGACAAGCGCCAGGACGTGGTGCAGCTGCGCGCGCGAGTCGGCATGGTGTTCCAAAAACCGAACCCGTTCCCGAAGTCGATCTACGAGAATGTGGCTTACGGACCGCGCATTCATGGTTTGGCCGCCAATCGCGGCGAGCTCGATGACATCGTCAACCAGAGCCTGCGTCGCGCCGGTCTTTGGGAGGAAGTCAAAGATCGACTGAATCAGCCGGGCACGAGTCTTTCGGGCGGTCAGCAGCAGCGTCTGTGTATCGCGCGCACGATCGCAGTGAATCCGGAAGTGATTCTGATGGACGAGCCCTGCTCGGCACTGGATCCGATCGCTACGGCTCGCATCGAAGATTTGATCGACGAGTTGCGCGAGAGTTATGCGATCTGCATCGTGACCCACTCGATGCAGCAGGCAGCTCGTGTCTCACAGCGCACGGCGTACTTCCACTTGGGCGATCTCGTCGAAGTGGGCGAGACCAACAAGATCTTCACGAACCCGCAAGCGAAGCTCACCGAAGACTACATCACCGGCCGCTTCGGCTGACCGTGCTTTGAGCTTGGCTTAACGGTGCTCCGCTTCGCGGAGCCACTTGGTTGCCACCCATTTTTCGCCGTCTCGCACGGGCATGCCACCGTGTCGGCTGCGGGTCATCGGGTGAGGCCGATCGTAGCTGAAATACAGTGCGCAGCCTTTGTGTGCGGCGATCTCGAAGCCCACGTCGGGAAAGTTCGTGCCACCGCCATCTTGCGGCGTATTCAGATACATCACGAGTGACGCGACTCGCTGTCCGCCGCGTGCCAGAAACGGTGCTGCGCCGGGTTGAGACGGATCGACGTAGTCGTAATGCGGTTTGTATTCCTGACCCACCTCATAGCGCAGGATCTGCAGCGCTTCACCACGCTCGTACGGCCACTGCAAGAGCGCTTCGATGCGCCGCTCGATCCGTTCGATGAAGGGGCTCTCGCCGCGGGTGAAGGCGGTGCCGCTGCTGGTTCGACCCGAGTCGGCTCGGGTGCTACCGGAGTCCATGTCGATCACGTGCGAGGCCTGCATGCGATCGCGCGAGAGGCGAATGAGTTCGTCGCACTCGGCATCACTCAAAAAATTCTGGAACAAGACCACGCGGGGGTGATCGAGGCTGAACATCACGCGGATATCACGATCGAGATTCGCGCGACTCCCGGCGGGAATCGCCGAAGGCCATTCGATCGACAGGGGTTGAGGGATCGCGCTGACCGGGTCAGGTACCGGAGCATCACGAGCAGCGGCTTTTTCTTTGAGCTCTTCGAGGCGCGCTTCAAGCGTGTGCGTCATGAATGCGACCGCAGCCTCCTCGCCGATGCCGCGATCGATCAGCGTCTGAAGCAGAGCGTCGGGCGATTGGCCTTTCTCAATGCAGGCGATGACCCAGGTGCGGGTTTCGGGAGTGATGGCGGCATG
>CAIVYV010000078.1 GCA_903910215.1 uncultured Pseudomonadota bacterium | reverse complement strand
GAGGACGGTTCCGGACTGGAGAGCGAGCTGGACATCGTGGAAGGCATGCGCTTCGACCGCGGCTACCTCTCGCCGTACTTCATCAACCAGCAGGCCAACCAGACTGCCGAACTCGACAAGCCGTACATCCTGCTCGTCGATAAGAAAATCTCGAACATCCGCGAAATGCTGCCGGTGCTCGAGGGCGTTGCTAAGGCGGGTCGTCCGCTGCTCGTGATCGCCGAGGACGTCGAGGGCGAGGCTCTGGCCACGCTCGTCGTCAACAACATCCGTGGCATTCTGAAGGTTGCCGCCGTCAAGGCGCCGGGCTTCGGTGATCGCCGCAAGGCCATGTTGCAGGACATCGCGACCCTCACGGGTGGCACGGTCATCTCTGATGAAGTCGGTCTGCAGCTCGAGAAGGCCACGCTGAATGATCTCGGCGAAGCCAAGAAGATCGTGGTCGAGAAGGAAAACACCACGATCATCGACGGTGCCGGCAAGAACGCCGACATTAAGGCTCGCGTCGAGTCGATCCGTCAGCAGATCGAAGAAGCGACCAGCGACTACGACAAGGAGAAGCTCCAGGAGCGTGTCGCCAAGCTGTCGGGCGGTGTTGCCGTCATCAAGGTCGGTGCTGCCACCGAGATCGAGATGAAGGAAAAGAAGGCTCGCGTCGAAGACGCCCTGCACGCCACACGTGCGGCGGTGGAAGAAGGCGTGGTGCCGGGCGGCGGTGTGGCGTTGATTCGCGCCACCAAGTCACTCGAGAAGCTCGAAGGTGCGAACGAAGACCAGACGGTCGGTATCCGCATCCTCGCCCGCTCGATCGAAGAGCCGCTCCGTCAGATCGTGGAGAACGCCGGCGAAGATGCCGCCGTGATCCTCAATCAGGTCAAGTCCGGCAAGGGCGCCTACGGCTACAACGCTGCCACGGGCGAGTATGGCGACATGCTCGACTTCGGCATCCTCGACCCGGCGAAGGTCACGCGTCTTGCGCTGCAGAACGCAGCGTCGGTCGCCGGCCTGTTGCTGACCACCGAGGTCATGATCGCCGAGGCCCCGAAGGACGATCACGACCACGTGCATCCGGCCCCCACGGGCATGGAAGGCATGGGGATGTAATCCCCCCGTCACGCCATCCCCTCCGTGCGTGACGTTCCGAGGCCCGGGAGAAATCCTGGGCCTTTTCTTTTGGGGCCGGGCGACCATGTAGACTTCGGCCCATGTCGGTCTACACCCATCTGCTCTCACCACTCGATCTCGGTTTCACCACCTTGCCGAACCGAGTCCTCATGGGCTCGATGCATACGGGGCTCGAGGACAATCCCAAACATTTCGGCCGTCTCGCAAACTATTTCGCAGAGCGTGCTCGCGGTGGCGTCGGCCTGATCGTCACGGGTGGGTTTGCGCCCAATATCGAGGGCTGGCTGTCGCCGTTTGGTTCACGCCTCGCGTCGTCTCGCGCTGCGCAGCGTCATCGACCGATCGTCGATGCGGTTCATGCCGAGGGCGGTCGCATCGCGCTGCAGATCCTGCACGCGGGCCGTTACGGCTATCACCCGTTGTCGGTCGCGCCATCGAAGATCAAGTCACCCATCACGCCGTTCGTGCCGCGCGCCTTGAGCACCGCGGGAGTCGAACGCCAGATCCGCGCCTTCCTGCGCTGTGCGTCCCTTGCGCGCGAAGCCGGTTACGATGGTGTCGAGGTGATGGGATCCGAGGGGTATTTCATCAACCAGTTTTTGGTGGAGCACACCAATCGTCGCAACGACGAGTGGGGTGGCTCGTTCGAGAATCGGATGCGACTGCCGGTGGAGATCGTCTCGCGCATACGCGAGGCG
>CAIVYV010000077.1 GCA_903910215.1 uncultured Pseudomonadota bacterium | reverse complement strand
GTTCTCGAGCAGTGACTCGGCAAGTAGCCGCTTGAGCCGTGCGTTCTCCGCTTCCAAACTCTTCAGGCGCTTCACATCCGACACTTCCATGCCGCCGTACTTGCTTCGCCAGGCGTAATAGCTCGCCTCAGAGAACCCGTGCTTGCGACAGAGTTCCTTGATCGCTACCCCAGCTTCCGCCTCACGCAGTATCCCTACGATCTGCTCTTCGCTGAACCGCTTCTTCACGTCCGACCTCCTGCTTCAGGGTCAGACTCTAGACCGTCCTGTGACTAATTTCTGGGGGGACGTCGACTGTCACAAAGTGTGTAAATTCGCCATCGTGCCGATCTAGCCAAGCGTCTATCTGACGCCTGACCTCGTTTTCGTATTGCGGACTGTTGGTTACTTTGCGTGTCTTTTTTCTCACGCAAGTATTTATCTGTAACCACAGGTTTCCTGTTTTTTCTTGGTTTGAGGGTGAGGCTCAGATAGGCGTATTCTTTACGCAGTAAGGTGGGTGTTTTTGCGTAGCATCTAGCCACGGTGTCTCAGAGGCAGCGGGGATGAGAATGATTCGTATCTATATCTGTCTGTAACAACCTCTGTCGCACTTAGAAAATAGGCTTTTTTTACACATAAATCGCAGTACAGCTGAACCGCTAGGGCATTGAAAATCCGCGTGTCGTTGGTTCGATTCCGACCCCGGCCACCATCCTCCAAGATCCCCGTCCGGTCTCGCCGAAGGCCTGCCCGAGGACTCTCGTATGGATTTTCCGCCGACCCGCCAAGCTGCGCTGGCGCGCATCGACGCGGTCCTTCCTGAAGGCTATGCACGCAGCCGCAACGCGATCGAGGGCGCCGTCACCTATCTGTCGCCGTACATCACGCACGGCTTGGTCAGTCTGCCGGAGGTGCTCGCTGGTGTGACGGCTCGTCACCCGCTCGATGTGCAGCACAAGTTCGTGTTCGAGCTCGGTTGGCGGGAGTACTTCCGCCATGTCTGGGGCCATCGGGGCATGGGGATCATGGACTCGTTGCATGAAGGCGTATTGCCCGATGCCCGATACGCCTCGCAGCTGCCGACGGACATCCGTGAAGCCGCCACGGGTGTGCCGGTCATCGACAGGGCGGTGCACAGCCTGTACGCGACCGGCTACCTGCACAATCACGCGCGCATGTGGTTGGCGAGCTATGTCGTGCACCTGCGCAAGGTGCATTGGCGGGTCGCGGCCGACTGGCTCTATGGGCATCTGCTCGACGGCGACCTCGCGAGCAACCACCTCAGTTGGCAGTGGGTGGCCGGAACGGGCAGTCGTAAGCCTTATCTCTTCAACGCGGACAATGTCGCCCGTTACGCGCCCGCTGCATGGCACAGCTCGGGCAGCGTGATCGATCGGTCGTACGAGGCGCTGGATGCGATCGCGCGGCAGGTGCCCACCCCGGTGCGCGCAGGAGACGACGCGTCGGCGGTCGAGTCCGCGCGCCTCGAGCCGCCACTGCGCACCGCGCCGCCTGCCGGACTCGGTGTGACGCCGCCCGATCCTGCGGCTGTCGCAGATCGTGAGGTGTGGCTTGGAATCTGGGTGACCTCCCGGAGTCGCTGCCGCAGGATACGGTCGTCGTGGGCCTCTTCCTCACCGATTTCCACCGCGCCTGGCCGTGGAGCGATCAGCGTTGGCGTTTCGTCGCGCAACGCATGGCCGAGCTCGCCCCGCTCCGTTGGCAAGGGGATGCGGCGTCCATCGGCGCCGCCTTGCAGGGCGCCCGTCAGGTGCGCAGCGTTGATGACCCCCACCTCAGGCCTTGGCTCGCGCGCTGGGCCGAATGCGAGGCGGCGCCCACGATCTTCCCGATCGTCGATCGGCGCTGTGATTCGTTCTCGCAGTGGTGGAACCGGGCTTCGCGCGGCGTCGGTGACGC
>CAIVYV010000076.1 GCA_903910215.1 uncultured Pseudomonadota bacterium | reverse complement strand
TCGCGGTTTTCTCCTTTGGTCTGATGGGGCAGAACCTCGATGACATCGGGCAGTCGATCGCCGGTTTCATCCGTTTGAAATATCCGAATCTGAAGCCGAAAAAGATCCTCGATCTCGGTTGCACGATCGGCCACAACACGGGCTCCTGGAAAGATCATTTCCCCGAGGCCGAGGTGCACGGCATCGATGTCGCTGCGCCTTGCCTGCGTTATGCGCACGCGCGTGCTCAGGCGCAGGATCGCGAGGTGCACTTCCACCAGATGAATGCCGAGCAACTCGACTTTCCGGATGCCAGCTTCGATGTGGTGTTCTCATCGATGTTCCTGCACGAGATCCCGAAGAAGAGCATCGCCAAGATCATGGACGAGGCCTATCGCGTGTTGAAACCGGGCGGTCTCATGCTGCACATGGAGTTGCCGCCGAACTCGCAGTTATCGGCCTACGACGCGTTCTATCTCGATTGGGATAGTGCCTACAACAACGAGCCTTTCTACAAGCCGTTCCGCGACTTGCGTCCCGAAGATCTGTGTCAGAAGGCAGGCTTCGATCCCAAGAAATACGTGCAATTCGTGATTCCGTCGGTCGGTTGGTACGGCGAGAAGGTGTGGCGCGAGGCAGCCACCCGTCCGCCCGAGGTCGACAGTGACAAAACCGGCCGTCTGACCGACGGTATTCTTTGGTATTGCTTTGGAGCTTGGAAATGAGTCGACAACCGATGCGCCGCACCATTCGCGGCGGCCGCCCCTATTTCTTCGCCGACCCTGCGATCGACAAGGTGTTGAATATGGTCGTGGTGCTGGCGAGCGAAGTCTGGACGCTACGCGAGCGGTTGATGGCGATGGAAGCGATTCAGGTGACGCGCGGCGGATTGAAGGCGGGCGAGATCGATCGCTTCGAGTTCAAGCCCGAGGATGAAGCGAACCTGTCGGCTCAAAGAAAAGAATATATCGACAGCTTGTTCCGCGTGCTCGCCGAGCAGGTGGATGAGGCGCGGCGCAGCAAGCCAGCGCTGAGCGCAGCGCCGGCCAAGGCTCAGAAGTCGAAAGCCCCGAAGTCGAAAGCCAGCAAGGCGACGGCGCGCAAAAAGAAGTAGGCGCGGCGACTGCCGCGCCCCGTCGGCGAACCGATCAGGCGCTACGTAGCGCCTGATCGAGATCTTCCTTCAGATCGTCGATGTGCTCGATGCCGATCGACAATCGCACCATGTCTTCGGAGACGCCCGCCTTGGCGAGCTCTTCGGGCGAGAGTTGGCGGTGCGTCGTCGAAGCGGGATGGGTCGCCAGTGATCGGGCATCGCCGATGTTGACGAGGCGAATGACGAGCTTCAGCGCATCGAGGAACTTCTCGCCTGCTGCTCGCCCGCCTTTCACGCCGAACGTCAAAATGCCAGAGGCTCGTCCTGCCAAATATTGTTGAGCCAGCGCGTGATCGGGGTGATCCGGTAAACCGGCATAGTTCACCCAGGATACGGCCGGATGCTGCTGCAGGAATTTCGCGACTGCGAGCGTGTTGTCGCAAATGCGATCCAGGCGCACGGCTAATGTTTCGATACCCTGCAGAATCAAAAATGAATTGAACGGCGAGAGCGCAGCGCCCATGTTGCGCAGCGGCACGACTCGAGCGCGCGCGATGTAGGCCGCGGGCCCTAGCGCCTCGGTGTAGACGACGCCGTGATACGACACGTCTGGTTCATTGAGACGTTTGAATTTGGCCTTGTGGTCAGCCCACGGGAACTTGCCCGAATCGACGATGGCACCGCCGATGCTGTTGCCGTGGCCACCGAGATACTTTGTCAGCGAGTGGACGACGATATCGGCACCATGGTCGAAGGGGCGGCAGAGATAAGGCGATGGAACCGTATTGTCGACGATCAACGGCACACCGTTTTCGTGGGCGATTTTGGCGAGCGCGCCGAAGTCGGTGACATTGCCGAGGGGGTTACCGATCGATTCGCAGTAGACCGCTTTGGTTCGCGCATCGATCAGCGCTGCGAAATCCGCAGGCTTGCGCGGATCGGCGAAACGCACCTCGATGCCAAATTGCGGCAGCGTGTGTGCGAAGAGATTGTAGGTGCCACCATAAAGAGTGCTCGAGCTCACGATGTTGTCGCCGTGTTCGGCGATGGTCATCAGTGCGTAGGTGACGGCGGCGCTGCCGGAGGCGAGCGCGAGAGCGCCGATCCCGCCTTCGAGTTCCGCGACGCGCTTCTCGAGCACGTCCGTGGTGGGATTCATGATGCGGGTGTAGATGTTGCCCTGCACCTTGAGATCGAACAGATCGGCGCCGTGTTGCGCGCTGTCGAACGCGTAAGAGCTCGTCTGGTAGATAGGAACAGCGACGGACTTGGTGGTCGGGTCGGGCGTGTAACCGCCGTGGACGGCGATGGTTTCTGGGCGCATGGCGATCAGCCTCACGATGGATGGAGCGAGTCGAGCATAGCGGAGCCCCTTATCCATCGCGCTGACGAAGTCGCATGACGGAATAACGGGGCGTTATGACGCGAGGCGTCGGTTGCCACGCGTAAGCGATTAAGATGCGCCTGCCTATGAACGAAGACACTACGGCCGAGAGGCTGCAGAAAGTATTGGCCGGACTCGGTCTCGGCTCACGGCGCGAGATCGAAGATTGGATCCGTGCCGGGCGCGTAACGGTCAACGGCAAGCCAGCCGAGCTTGGCGTGCGCGCCGGTCCCGCCGATGAGATCGCGATCGATGGTCGATCGGTGCAGCGAGCGGCGTCGAGTCCGACTCTGGAGACCGTTGTTCTCGGCTATCACAAGCCCGTCGGCGAAGTGACGACCCGCAAAGATCCTGCCGGGCGTCCGACCGTTTTTGATCGATTACCGGCGCCACCTGCGGGTCGCTGGATCGTCGTCGGACGACTCGATGTGAACACCTCGGGGTTACTGCTGTTCACGACCGACGGTGAGCTGGCGCATCGGCTCATGCATCCATCGTCCGAAGTCGAGCGCGAATATTTGGTGCGTGTACGACATCAGCCGGATGCCGCGACGCTCGCTCGGCTGCAGCAAGGCGTGCAACTCGAGGATGGCTGGGCGCGATTCGATCGGCTGACAGCCGAGCGAACCACCGACGGGCATGCCTGGTTTCGGGTCGTACTGCACGAGGGGCGTAACCGCGAGGTGCGTCGCCTATGGATGGCGGTGGGTCACGAGGTGAGTCGATTGGTCCGCCTGCGATACGGTCCGGTCGAATTACCTCGCGATCTGCGCCCCGGTGAAGCGCGGTTGCTCCCGAAGGCGCTCGTGCAGCAACTTAGCGAAACTTGTCGGGCCGCAGCACTTCCACATCCTGCACCCACATGACGATCGCGTAGTGCTCGTAGTACTTCTCGCGCAGTTTGGTCAGCACGAGTTCGGCGAGCGGTGTGTCGCAGACGATCTCGACGCGGATGTTGCTGCTATGCCCCCAGTGTGAAGCGCGCAAACCTTTGTCGCCGCGACCGCGCGCATCACTGATCGTATAGCCACGCACGCCTAGGGTTTCGATTTCC
>CAIVYV010000075.1 GCA_903910215.1 uncultured Pseudomonadota bacterium | reverse complement strand
GCTGATCGGATTTCAGGATGCTCAGCCGGTTGCCGTCACCTCGACGCGCCATGCCTTTCTGAAGACGCCCGATAGCGTGAGCGCTCTGGCTATCGAAATCTCCGTCAGTGGCGTCGATAGCGAAACGCCGGGCGCTCAGTGGGTGTTCCTACTCAAGCCAACAGAACACTCGCAAGCGGTGCTCGAATCGATCTGGACAAGTTTTGTTCGTCGTGAAGATAGAACAGTACTCATCACCGATGATGCCGGCCGCGCTGTCAGCGCCCAAACCGGCTGGGGCGAGGTGCTTGGCCCTTACGCCGTATTCGATTTGCCCGAACTGCGTTTCGGCGGTATCACCGAATCACGCGACGCCGCGGGCCTTGATCTCTGGGCTACGCTGGCCAAGTTCACCGTCGATCGCTCACAAATCGATCGTGCGCGTGGCGAGCAAAAAAGCGGACGCGGCTCCTCACTGTTGCTCAGAGACGACAGAGGTCATCAAATCATCTGCAGCTTTGTTCCGATTAAAGCTCATGCATCCACCGAACAACGCTGGCTGATTGAAATCGGCTGGAAAGCGGCTAGAGCGTCCGCCAGCGAGATCAAACCGCGACAGTCGCGTGAGGTACAACCGGAGCGGACGCGCGTGATCGATGAAGCGGATGTGCCAGAGTTTCTGAAGAAACGGCCGCAAGCAGACTAACGTTACACAACCCATGTTGAGGGGGTATTACTTCGATGGCTAGACGGAATTGGCTAGCGCGTAGCCTAGACGTAGTGGAGCGTGCCGGAAATCGACTGCCGGATCCGGCAGTACTGTTCTTGATTCTGATGGTGACGGCTTGGGTCGTCAGCAATGTGCTTGCGCGCTTCAGCTTCGTCGAAATCGATCCTCGCAGCGGCCAACCGATTGAAATTCGTGATCTGCTTGCGGGCCAATCTTTGACTGCCTTCATGGCAACCATGGTGAGCACCTTCACGAGCTTCCCGCCACTCGGCGTCGTTTTGGTTGCCATGCTTGGGCTTGGCGTTGCCGAACACGCAGGATTTATCAACGCCACGCTTCGCGCGGCAATGGCGGTCACGCCGCGCCAACTCTTGACGCCGGCCTTGATTGCCGTCGGCATTTTGAGTCATGTGGCAGTTGACGCCGGTTATGTCCTGGTTATACCGCTTGGCGCGGTGATTTTCTATGCAGCAGGACGTCACCCTCTGGCAGGGATCGCGGCGGCTTTTGCGGGTGTGTCTGGCGGATTCAGTGCAACCATGGGAGTGCCCTCGAGCCTCGATCCGCTACTGGCCGGATTGACCCAAACAGCCGCGCACTTGGTCGACCCCAGCATCGTCATCAACCCGCTCAACAATTTTTATTTCACGACAGCCTCGGCGATCTTCATCGTGCTACTCGGCTGGGCGCTCACCGATCTCGTCATCGAGCCCCGTTTGCGCTCGACCGCAATCGATGGCGATCCCGCCAACCTGCCCACTCAAGAGCCGCTGACCGATGCGGAACGTCGCGGTCTGCGAGTCGCGCTACTCACCGCCCTCGCGGCAGGAACGCTCTTCGCTTTGACCTTGATGGGCGACGAGACACCGTGGGCGGCTGCGCCTAACGCGGACGGTGAGCGTCTGTTGCTCGTATCGGGTGCACCGCTCATGCAATCCATCGTTCCGATCATTTTCATCGGATTTCTTTTACCAGGCATTGCTTATGGAATAGCTGCCGGCTCCATCCGGGAGCACCGCGATGTCATCGCAGGCATGACCAAAGCCATGTCGGGCATGGGCTACTACATCGTCATGGCTTTTTTCTGCGCTCAGTTCATCTACGCCTTCGGCCAATCCAACCTTGGCGCGCTCTTGGCACTGAAAGGCGCAAACGCACTGCGTGAGGCAGCTTTGCCCATGGGCGTGACGCTGGCGGGCATCGTCCTGCTCACAGCAACAGTCAACCTGTTGATCGGGTCAGCCTCCGCCAAATGGGCGCTCATCGGCGCGATCATGGTACCGATGCTGATGCAGCTTGGCGTATCGCCGGATCTCACCCAAGCGGCGTATCGCGTGGGCGATAGCTCCACTAACATCATCACCCCGCTGCTGCCCTACTTCCCGCTGATCGTGGTGTTCTGTCGTCGTTACGTGCAGTCGACCGGCATCGGAACCCTGGTGGCGCTGATGCTCCCCTATTCCATCAGCTTCATCGTCGGTTGGACCGGATTTCTTCTGCTCTTCTGGGCACTGGAAATTCCCCTCGGAGTGGGCGCGACGTACGACTACGTACCCTGAAGTATGAAAGTCATGCTAGTTTTCATACGTGGTTCGAGCTCTTCTCATTTTGGCGTTGTCGTTGCCACAGCTGGCGTACGCGCACGGATTGAATCTATCGCTGACCGACGGTAGCGATGCAATCACGGGCGATGTGACCTACGCCGACGGCGCACCGCTCAGCGGCGCCTCTGTTTCCTTGCAGCGAGCAGCGGGAAGCAGTGCTGCAGCCGAACCTGCGGTGACCCGTACCGATGCGCAGGGGCGCTACGCTTTCCCCGCCCCGAGACACACCGGCGAGTATCGAGTGATCGCGGATGACGGCTTGGGTCACCGCGCCGAAGTGGCTTTCGTCGCCCGTGGAGACCAACAAAAGCTGAGCACGGCAACTACGCAATCGGCTTGGTCTCGATGGTTGAGTGGACTCGGCTATCTCGCTGGCGTGTTTGGCGTCACGGCTTGGTGGCTAGCGCGACGCGACCGATCGCGCGTAGAGATATCGTGATATGCACATCGCAGAGGGCGTACTCGATGCTCCAACCTTGTTTGCGGCAGCAGGCTGCACCACATTCGGACTTACGATCGGCTTGCGTCGGCTGACGCCTCGCACGCTACCGACCGCGGCCTTGTTTGCCGCCGTGTTCTTCCTGGTCGGAACAATTCACATACCGATCGGCGTGGGCAGCGTACATCTCATACTCAATGGCTTGATCGGCCTGTTACTCGGATGGCTAGCCTTCCCGGTGATCTTCGTCGCTTTGGCATTGCAGGCGTTGCTGTTCTCTTTCGGCGGCTTCACGTCACTCGGCGCCAATACGCTGCTAATAGCGGCACCGGCCGTCGTCGCCGGTCTAACCTTGCGCCCATTACTGCAACAGCCATCATCGAGACGAAGACTACTGGTAGTTGG
>CAIVYV010000074.1 GCA_903910215.1 uncultured Pseudomonadota bacterium | reverse complement strand
CGAACCGCGATCGTCTGCGAACTTGGCACCCGCCGTGAGCGCGGCGCTCATCACGCGACCATCGCCTTCGCCGTACTGCGAGGCATTGTAGTCCGCCTGCAGGCCTTCGAAATCCTTCTTCGTGATGAAGTTCACGACGCCCGACACGGCATCCGACCCGTACACCGCCGAGGCACCGCCCGTGACGATGTCGACGCGCTCGACGATCGCGCTCGGGATCAGGTTGATGTCGACGGCACCGCTCGTGCCGAACGGCGGCAGACGCTTGCCATCCATCAACACCAAGGTTCGGTTCGAGCCGAGGCCACGCAGGTTGATCGTGGCGGCGCCGGGGTTACCGTTGTTGATGTACTCGGTCGCGCCCGGCAGGAACTGGGGCAGCTGACGCAGTTGGGTTTCGAGGTTGATGACGTTGAGCTCTTCGAGCTGCTCCGCCGACACCGTCGAGATGGGGCTGTTGGAAACGAGGTCCGGCTTCGCGATACGCGTGCCGGTAACGACGACTTCATCCAGGCTCGCTTCTTGAGCGAGGAGCATTCCGGGCACGGCAAACGCCATGGAACCGTAAAGAACTTGTGCGACAGTTCGACGAACGAGCGGATTCGATGTACTCACTAGCAACCCTCCCACAGGGTAAAGACGGCCTTTCCGAGACCTGTTGATAGACCTACTTAGGAGACTAGTCGTTACGGGAAATCGGCGTCAAGCGAATCAGACACAGCGTTGCCAAAACGCAACGAATTATCCGAGCCACGCCCTCGCATTGCGGAACAGGCGCATCCAGCCGGAATACTCGCCACCGCCCACCGGGCGCCAAGACATCTGTACGTTCCGGAACACCCGTTCAGGATGCGGCATCATGACCGTCACGCGGCCATCTTGGCTGCAAAGCGCCGCGAGACCATTGGGCGAGCCGTTGGGGTTCGCGGGATAGCGCGAAGCGATGACGCCGCGCGATTCGACATAGCGCAGGCCGATCGTGCCCGAGTTCTCGCAGGCGGCCGCCTGCACGGTGTCGGCGAATTCCGCTCGGCCCTCGCCGTGCGAGACGGCGATCGGCAATACGGAGCCTGACATGCCTGCGAACAAGATCGACGGCGTCGAGAGCACTTCGACCAAGCTCGCGCGCGCCTCGAATTGCTCGACTCGGTTTCGAACGAAGCGCGGCCAATGCGTCGCACCGGGAATGATCGGCGCGAGTTGCGCCATCATCTGGCAACCGTTGCAGACGCCGAGTGCAAAGGTATCGCCTCGCTCAAAGAAAGCGGCAAACTGATCGCGCATCTGCGCATTGAAGAGAATCGACTTCGCCCAGCCCTCACCCGCACCGAGTACGTCGCCATAGGAGAACCCGCCGCAAGCGACGAGACCCTGAAAATCGGAGAGCACATGTCGTCCGGCGAAAAGATCGGTCATGTGCACGTCGTGGGTCTCGAACCCTGAGCGATCGAACACGGCTGCCATTTCCGACTGGCTGTTGACGCCCTGCTCGCGCAGCACTGCCAAACGCGGACGCGTACCCAACGCGATGTAGGGCGCTGCGACATCATCACCGGCATCGAAACTCAGATCGACGACGAGCGGTGGCGTGGCGATATCGGTGGCTGCGTCGAACTCTTCCTGCGCACACGTCGGGTCATCACGCCGCTCACGCATGCGGAACGAGGTCTCGGACCACTCACGCTTCAGAGTCGACCACGATTCGTCGATCAACAAGGAGCCCGCGCTAATGCGGATGCGATCGGATTCGGGTTCGACGCGGCCGATGACGGCACTGCAATGACCCACGCCGTGCGCAAAGAGCACGCCGAGCGCTTCAGCAGCGTCGAGAATACGCACTTGCAGCACGATACCGAGTTCTTCGGAGAACAGAGCTGCGAGCGCATCTTCCTTGTTCTGCCGCGCATGCTTGCTCTTGAGGCCGATGTTGACCTCGATGCCACAGTGGCCGGCAAAGGCCATCTCGATCAGCGTGACGGCGAGACCACCGTCGGATCGATCGTGATAGGCGAGCACCTTGTCGCGCTCGCGCAGCATGGCAAGCGCCGCCGCCACGCCTTTCAGCAGCGACGGATCATCGACATGGGGCGGTTCCGTCCCGAGCGCGCCATAGACCTGAGTCAGCACCGAGCCGCCTAAACGATTGCGGGCTTCACCCAGATCGACATAAATCAACGCCGTGGGACCGCAGTCGCGACGCAGCTCGGACGTCCAGCAACGACGGACATCGGCCACGGGCGAGAACGCCGAGATAATCAAAGAAACCGGCGCGACGACCGACTTTGCTTCGCCCGACTCGTCTTTCCAAGCCGTGCGCATCGAAAGCGAATCCTTGCCGACGGGTATCGCGATACCGAGCGCAGGGCAAAGCTCTTCACCGATGGCTTTGACGGCCTCGTAAAGCTTGGCATCTTCGCCCAGCTCGCCGCAGGCGGCCATCCAGTTGGCCGACAAACGAATGTCGCTCAGGCGCCGTACATCGGCTGCCAAAATATTCGTGATCGCCTCGCCTACGGCAAGACGAGCAGCAGCACCGGAATCGAGGATTGCGACCGGCGTTCTCTCGCCCATCGCCATTGCCTCGCCTTCGACACCAAAATAATCGGCTGTGGTGACACCGCAGTCGGCCACCGGCACCTGCCACGGGCCGACCATCTGGTCGCGCGAAATCATGCCGCCGACCGTGCGATCACCAATCGTGATGAGGAAAGTCTTGTCGGCCACCGCCGGGAAACGCAGCACGCGTCGCAACGCCTCGCGCACATCGAGTGTCGCAAGTCCGAAAGGCACGGCAGCGGGCACCACTGTCGTCACGTCGCGCAGCATCTTCGGTGTCTTGCCGAGCAGCACCTCGAGCGGCATATCGACCGGTGTTTCATGGCGCAACGAGTCGACAACTCGCAGCTGCCCATCGTCAGTCAATGTGCCGATCACGGCATACGGACACCGCTCGCGCGCACAGAGCTTTTCGAAATCGGCGATACGATCGGCTGCGACGATGAGCACATAGCGCTCTTGCGACTCGTTGCACCAGAGCTCCATCGGCGACATCCCGGGCTCGTCCGACGGAATCGCGCGCAGATCGATGATGGCGCCGCGGTCGCTGTGCGAGACGGCTTCAGGGACCGCGTTCGAGAGCCCGCCCGCGCCGACATCGTGGATCAGCAGGATCGGATTCGCCGCGCCTTCGGCCCAACAACGATCGATCACTTCCTGCGCACGACGTTGCATCTCCGGATTGCCGCGCTGTACCGAAGCGAAATCGAGATCCGCGGACGACGTGCCGGCGCCGACCGACGAGGCGGCGCCACCACCGAGGCCGATCAACATCGACGGCCCACCCAACACGACGACCTTCGCACCGACCGGGCAATCACGCTTCTCGATGTGATCTCGGCGCACATTACCGAGGCCGCCCGCGATCATGATGGGCTTGTGATAACCGCGATGACGCGTCGACGGATCACCGGCGGCATGCAATTCGAAGTTGCGGAAATAGCCGCAAATTCCGGGGCGTCCGAATTCATTGTTGAAGGCGGCCGCACCGAGCGGCCCCTCGATCATGATCTCGAGTGCAGAAGCAATGCGCGCGGGCTTACCGATGGCCGGCTGCCCCGGCAGCTGTTCCCACGGCTGCTCAAAACCCGGAATGCGTAAATGCGATACCGAAAAACCGACGAGCCCCGCTTTGGGCTTTGCTCCGATGCCGGTCGCACCCTCATCGCGGATCTCACCACCGGAGCCCGTCGACGCACCCGGGAACGGCGAAATCGCCGTCGGATGGTTATGCGTCTCGACCTTCATCAGGATGTCGATGGGCTCGACATGAGCGCGGTACACCCCACTCGCGGGATCTACGAACCAACGACGGCCCGCGGGTGCGCCCTCGATGACTGAAGCGTTGTCACGATAGGCACTCAAGACGCCCTGCGGCGACTTGGCGTGCGTATTGCGAATCATCGAGAACAGCGACTTGCGTCGCGGCTCGCCATCGATGATCCAATCGGCGTTGAAGATCTTGTGTCGACAATGCTCAGAGTTCGCCTGCGCGAACATCATGAGCTCCACGTCGGTGGGTTCGCGCCCGAGCTTGGCGAACGCCTCGAGCAGATAGTCGATTTCGTCATCCGACAGCGCGAGTCCGAGCTCTCGATTCGCCGTCACCAAGGCGTTGCGATCACCGCGCAACGGCACGCTCACGAGTGGGCGCGGCGCTTCGGTCACGAACAACACGTCCGTCTGCGACAGATCGGTAAACACCGCCTCCGTCATACGGTCGTGGGTCGCCGCCACGACCGCGGCACGCTCAGACTCACTGAGGGCGCGCTCGCAGGCAAAGCGAAACTCGATACCGCGCTCGATGCGGCGCACCGCGGTGAGCCCGCACACATGCGCGATGTCGGTGGCCTTGCTAGCCCAAGGCGAGATGGTGCCGGGGCGCGGGAACACCCACAGCGACTCAACATGACCAACAGGATGACCTACGGGATGACCTGCGTGATCTGCCGACGCGCTACTCTCAGCTCGAGGCCCGTAGGTCAGCAGCGCCTCGAGGCGACGCGCGTCCTCGGCCGTCAACTCGCTCGACACATCAACGAGGTGAATCCAGCGAGTCTCGACCCCGATCACAACCGGCAGCCGCAAGCCAGCCAGCAGTTTGTGGGTACGGAAGCCAGAGAGCGCGGGAGAACCGCGAAAAACCATGCCGAGTGAGGGCCTATTTCTTTGAGCCGTCACCCGCGGGAGGCGAGTAGACCGGCATGGGGAATTGCGCGACGTTCGAGCCTTCGTAGGCGCTGATCTTGCTGACGCCCTGCGTTTTCACCTCGTCGATGCGCAACACGGAGTGCATCGGGATGTAGCTACGCTTGACGCCCTCGAACTCGGATTTGATGCGCTCCTCACCCGGATCGAGCACGACCGTCGAGCGTTCGCCGAACACGAGCTCTTCGATTTCCACGAAGCCGAACATGCTTCCGTGCGACACCTTGCGGGCAAAGACCTCGTAGACCTTGCCCTGGTTGACGAACATGACTTTGTAGATGTGACTGGCGGGCATGCTGGATGATCAGAAAGTGGCGGAGAGGGTGGGATTCGAACCCACGTGCCGGGATTAACCGACCATCCGATTTCGAGTCGGCGCCGTTATGACCACTTCGGTACCTCTCCGGAGCCGGCTATTCTAACCGACATGAACCCGCGCGGGACAGTGACCACCCCCCTCCTCGTCATCCTGGGAGCGCTTTTCCTCGTCCTGACCGGATGCGGCTCTTGGCGCTCCGGGGCGTTAGAGGACATTCGCGGCCGGGGCGAGCTGCGCGTAGCGATGTTCAACTCGCCGACCACCTACTATCTCGGGCGCGAGGGTCCGGAAGGTGCCGAATACGAACTCGCCGCTCGATTCGCTGAACAACTCGGCGTGAAGCTCGAAGTCGTTGTGGTTGCCGACCGCGCCGAGCTGCGCGAGGCGATCGCGACTCGCAGAGCCGATATCGCGGCCTCGCGGTTGAGTTGGAGCAATCAATGGCGCGGTGTTGCGCTGCCCTCGGAGGCGTATGCCGAGTCGCCGCTGTTTTGGGTTTACCAACGTGGTCGGCCGAGACCGAAGACCCTCGACGATCTGAAGAATCTCAAAGCGGTGGTGCTCGAGGACAGTGCGGCTTGGAACTACCTGCAATCTCTCTCGGCGCTCGAGCGTGCCGCTTATGAATTGACTGAGCTACCGAAGAACCTCGGTCGCGATCCGCTCGATATCGTGGCCTCGGGGCGCGCCGAGGTGACGCTCATCGATGGCTTTGAGTACGCGAACCTTCGCACGCGCTATCCCTCGCTCGAT
>CAIVYV010000073.1 GCA_903910215.1 uncultured Pseudomonadota bacterium | reverse complement strand
TTGCAATCGCGTGTATATACTCACCCTCGGACTAACCCGTAACTGGAGAAAGACAATGGCTAAGGCCAAAAAGAAAGCTAAGGCGAAAGCTAAGGCTAAGAAGAAGGTCGCCAAGAAGAAGTAAGACTCTTCGTGAGTCTCGGCGGGTGGGATGAGAATCGCATTCGCTGTCTTCTGAAAGACAAGAAGGTGCCCGCGCAAGCGGGCATCTTCTTTTTTGCCCGAGGAAAATCGCATGAATCACGCTGACAACGGTAAGCAGGCAGCAGCGCTCGCAGCACTGCGCTATCTCGAAGACGGCATGGTGATCGGCGTCGGCACCGGCTCGACGGTCAATCACTTCATCGATGCGCTCGCGCCCTGGCGCGATCGTCTCAAGGGCGCCGTGTCGAGTTCGGAAAGCTCAACCACCCGTTTGCGTTCGATCGGTATCGAGGTGATCGACCTCAACCGGACGGGCGATCTTGAACTCTACGTTGATGGCGCAGACGAGACCGATCGGCACCGTCGACTCATCAAGGGCGGCGGTGGCGCACTGACCCGCGAGAAGATCGTCGCGGCGGCATCGCGTCGCTTCGTCTGTATCGTCGATGAGAGCAAGGTGGTCGATGTGCTCGGCCGCTTTCCGCTGCCGGTCGAAGTGATTCCGATGGCTCGTTCGTACGTGTCGCGTCAGATGGTGAAGCTCGGCGGGCAACCGCTGTGGCGCGAGAACGTGCTCACCGACAACGGTAACCAGATCATCGATGTGCACGGACTCACGATCCTCGATCCGATCGCGCTCGAGAACACCATCAACGGCATCGCAGGAGTCGTCTCGGTTGGTCTGTTCGCCAAGCGCGCTGCCGATATTGTCTTGGTGGGCGGTCCGAACGGCGTTCGCACCCTCGACTGATCACACTTCCGGTATCGGAAACGAACAAGGCCCGCATCGCTGCGGGCCTTGTCGGTTTTGGCTGGGGGACTAGGATTCGAACCTAGGTAAACGGAGTCAGAGTCCGTTGTCCTACCGCTAGACGATCCCCCAAAAACGGTGGCCGTGACGGCAGTCCGTGCACCTGCGCTATTAGCGCTTGGAGTACTGCGGTCCGCGACGAGCCTTGCGACGACCGACCTTCTTGCGCTCGACTTCGCGAGCATCACGGGTCACGAAGCCCGCTGCACGCAACGGACGACGCAGGGTCTCATCGAATTCGATCAACGCACGGGTGATGCCCTGACGGATCGCACCCGCCTGCCCCGTGATACCGCCGCCGGCAACCGTGACCTTCACGTCGAAACGCTCGGTCATCTCGGTCAACTCCAACGGCTGACGGACGATCATGCGACCCGTCTCACGTCCGAAGAACACGTCGATCGGACGATCATTGATGGTGATCTTGCCGGAACCGGGCTTCAGGTGAACCCGGGCGGTGGAGGTCTTGCGACGGCCGGTGCCGTAATTCGTGGCGGGCATTCGATGATTCCTGTCAGATGTTCAGAGGCTTCGGCTGTTGAGCCGAGTGCGGATGCTGATCGCCCGCGAAAACATGCAGTTTGCGATACATGCGACGGCCGAGGATCGTTTTCGGCAGCATGCCCTTGATGGCGAACTGCAGCACACGCTCCGGATGCTCCTTGAGGAGCTTCTCGAGAGCGATCGACTTGATGCCGCCGATGGCGCCAGTGTGGTGGTAGTAGATCTTGTCGGTGAGCTTCGCACCGGTGACCTTCACCTGCTCGGCGTTGACCACAACGATGTGATCGCCCATATCGACGTGCGGGCTGTAATCCGCTTTGTGCTTGCCCTTGAGGCGCAGCGCAATCTGCGAAGCCAACCGACCGAGGGTTTTGCCCTTGGCGTCGACGACGAACCAATCACCGCGAACGGTCGCGGGTTTTGCAAATACCGTGCTCATGTTCCAAGCTCTCCGACTGCGGCGGGCGCCCCGAATGGCGGGGTACCGCAAGTCCCGAAAAAGGCGCGAGAGTGTACGTGACCCGCCCCGTCTTTGCAAAACCCTCCTTGCAGGCCGGCCGACCCAACGCTCGACCTGCGCCCGGTACCGCACAACAATTTTGCCAAAGGCCCCTAAAGCCGAGCCCAGCCCGGCCGTAACAACCACTGAGAAATGAGCCATCCCATGCAACAACCCCTCGACAACCTGCTGACCACCCTCGATCGGGCCCTCCGATCGGTGCTGGCCTCCCCGGTCGCCGCCAGGCCCATGCCGGGCGCCGAGCTGCCGGAGGCTGCCCTGTCGGAGACCGAACGGCGCGAAGCGGCCAACCTGATGCGGGTCAACCACGCCGGCGAGATTGCGGCGCAAGCGCTCTACCACGGCCAGGCTGCCTTCGCACAACGCCCGCAGGTGCGCGAGATGTTGCTGCAGGCAGCCCGCGAGGAAGCCGATCACCTCGCCTGGTGCGAGCAACGTTTAAGGGAGCTCGGCTCACGTCCGAGCCTACTCGGACCTCTCTGGTATGCGGGCTCCTTCGCCATCGGTGCAGCCGCCGCCGTCGCCGGTGATCGCATCAGCCTCGGCTTCGTCAGCGAAACCGAGAAACAAGTCGAAGGGCACATCGATAGTCATCTGCAGCGCTTGCCGCAGGCCGATGCTCGTAGTCGCGCGGTGCTCGAAGTCATGCGCGGCGATGAGATTGCCCATGGTGCAGCCGCGCGCGACGCCGGTGGCTCCGAGTTACCCCCACCCGTTCGCGATGCGATGCAAGCGACGGCCAAAGTCATGACGAGCACGAGTTATTGGTTCTGACCCCACCTTCAGGAGAAACCACCATGCTGCCCAACCACAAATCTGCCGATGCCAATCTGGTTCGACCCGTCTCGACCGCACCGGGCTTGCGCAGTGCCGTGGTTTCGCAGCGTCCGCTCGGTCCGCCGCCGAAACCCGTCGCCGCTGCACCAAAACCAGTGTCGCCGATGCAGCGTTTCATCGACATCGGCGTGAAACGACAGGTTGCCTCACGCACCGTGCTCGTCCGTGGTGGTGAGCCGCCCGATGTGCTCTTCCTGGTGGTGGCAGGTTCAGTCGAGGTGGTGATCGAGGATGACCAGGGCAAGCAGATGGTGCTCGTCTATCTCGGCAAGGGCGAATTCTTTGGCACCATGGTCTCGCTCGGCACCGGGCCTGGGCGCAGCATGTTCGTGCGAGCCCGCGGTCGCGCCGAGATCGCCGAAATGCGTTACGCACGCTTCCAGCAGCTGGCCGCCGAACAACCGATGCTCGCACTCGAACTCGCTTCGCAACTGGCCGAGCGACTCGAACACGCCACGCGCAAGCTGCGCGATCTCGCCTTCGTTGATGTCAGCGGTCGTATCGAGCGCAGCCTGCGCGAACTCTGCGAAGAGCCCGATGCAATGACTCACCCCGATGGCATGCAGATTCGCGTCTCGCGACAGGAACTGGCGCGACTCGTCGGTTGCTCACGTGAGATGGCCGGGCGCGTACTGAAGTCACTCGAGAACGAGCGCGTCTTGCGCGCTAGCGGCAAGACGGTGGTGCTGCTCGGGTTCAGACCCGCGAAACTGAGTCAGCCAGCAGCAACGACGGCCGAACGCATGGCACGCACGGTCGCCGCGTAATCGCGGCTGCCGAAGATCGCTGAGCCGGCCACGAACGTATCGGCGCCGGCGGCGGCGACGGCACCGATGTTGTCCGTCTTGATGCCACCATCGACCTCAAGACGAATTTCGCGACCCGTTGCGTCGATTCGTTCACGTACCGCACGAATCTTGGACAGGGTCTCGGGAATGAAGGACTGACCACCGAAACCGGGGTTCACCGACATCAGCAAGACGAGATCGATCTTCTCGAGCGTGTGATCGAGCCATGAGAGCGGCGTGGCCGGGTTGAGCACGAGCCCCGGGCGACAGCCGGCTTCGCGGATGAGGCCGATGGTGCGGTCGACATGGTCGCTCGCCTCGGGATGGAAGCTGATCCAGTTGGCGCCCGCGCGTGCGAAGTCGCCAACCAATCGATCGACGGGCCGCACCATCAAATGCACGTCGATCGGCGCTTGGATACCGTGCTTGCGCAGCGCTTCGCAGACGAGTGGCCCGACCGTGAGATTCGGCACGTAATGGTTGTCCATCACGTCGAAGTGAATGACATCGGCACCGGCCGCGAGCACGGCGTTGACCTCGTCACCCAGCCGCGCGAAATCCGCTGACAGTATCGAGGGTGCGATCCACGGTGACAGCTTCATGATTTGATTCCTCGATTCTCGCGTATCACGTTCCAGGCTTCGATGATCTGCTGCGTGCGCTGCTGTGCATGCGCCAACATCGACTCCGGCAAACCGTTGGCCTTGAGCTTATCAGGGTGGTTGCGCGAGAGCTGTCGTCGATAAGCCTTGGACAGTTCAGCAGGCCCGGCCGAGGCGGGCAAGCCCAGGACTTCGTAGGCCTCGGCCAGCGACATTCGTGCGGCGGTCGCAGATCGCGCGCCACCGCTGCTGCGAGCGCGCTGTTGCTCGGCTCCCGGACGCTCTTTGCGCGCCGAGTCGGCACCGGCTCCCGACGACGCGCCACGCGGCTCATCACTCGTACGTCCGGAGCCCGGTCGATTCCAATCTGCTGCATCACCGCGGTTACCGCGCGCGCGATAGCGAATACGCAGTGCCGCCTCGAGATGCGCGAACTCGAGACCCGCCACGCCGAGCATAGCCGCGACTTTGGTCAAAAGTGGCCGTGCCGGACCGCGCAAATCGGAACCACCGATCGCTGCGCGCATCTGAATTTCGAGGAAGGTGCGCAGCATGTCCGGACGGCCCGCACACGAGCGCCGCAGCGCCATGACGGCGCGCGAGATGTCATAGTCTGGCTGCTTGCCCAGATTGAATCGCTCGATCGCACGCGCGGTTTGAGTGGCATCGAGATGGAAATCCTGCATCACAGCGCGTGCTGCGCGAATGTCTTGCTCCGACACGCGACCGTCGCATTTGGAGACGTGCCCCATGACCTCGAAAGTGGTGTCGAAGAACCGCTCACCGACCTGCTGAGGTGCATCCGCCATCGCAGGCGACTCCGCCGCGCCCTGCTCCTCCGCGAACGGGTCACCGTCTTCGACGTGATGGAACGACTTCGCTCGAGGCTTGGAGGACGAGGTGGTCTTGGCAGCCGCGCCAGACTGGCTGGGCGGCGCTTTGCTCCGGGTGGATCCGTCGCCCTGACTTCCGGCGACCTTGTCGTCGACGAGGTGACCCGCCAACACGCCGAGTGCGGCACCGACCGGGCCACCGACCAGCATGCCGACAGCACCGCCGACGAGTTTCCCGCTCCACTGCATGCTGCAATACTACCAATCCCCGGCGAAGGGCCGGCAACTCGACGAGAACCATCCGCGTGCAATCGACTTCCTTAGTGCATACCACCCACCTGCGCCACCTGCCGCTGCTGCACCGGGGCAAGGTTCGTGACATCTACGACATCGATGCCGGTCATATGCTGATCGTGACGACCGATCGCCTCTCCGCCTTCGACGTCGTGCTCTCGGACCCGATCCCCCACAAGGGACAAGTTCTGACGGAGATTTCCGATTTTTGGTTCAAGCGCACGAGCTCGATCGTGCCGAACCAATTGTCCAATCGCAGCCTCGAGGAGTTGCCTCTCGATGCCGACGAACGTGAGCAGCTGCGCGGTCGCGCCATCATCGTTCGCAAGCTCAAAGCGCTGCCTCTCGAGGCGGTCGTGCGCGGTTATTTGATCGGTTCAGGATGGAAGGACTATCAGGCGACGGGCAAAGTTTGCGGCATCGAGTTACCCACGGGTCTCGCACTCGCCGAGCGTTTGCCGACGCCGTTGTTCACTCCCGCGAGCAAGGCGCCAGCCGGTCAGCACGACGAGAACATCCGTTACGACGAGGTCGAATCTTTGATCGGCGCATCGATGGCGGCGAAGGTGCGCGAGACCTCGCTCACGCTCTATGAATTCGCCGCAAGTCACGCGCGCGACTGCGGCATCATCATCGCCGACACCAAGTTCGAATTTGGTCTCGATGCCGAGGGTCGACTGACGTTGATCGACGAAGTGTTGACGCCCGATTCGTCGCGCTTCTGGCCAGCCGATACCTACCGCGTTGGTATCAGCCCGCCGTCATTCGACAAGCAGTTCGTGCGTGATTATCTCGAGACGCTCGATTGGGACAAACGCGCGCCAGCACCGAAGCTGCCAGCTGCCATCATCGAAAAGACGAGCGAAAAATATCGGGAAGCGTTGCGCAGGCTCACTCGCCCGCAATCGTAAATTCGCCGACCCAGATCGAGCCGACGCGCACGCCGCCGCGCGCATCGACATCGCTACCGATCGCCTGCAGACCTGCGAACAGGTTTTTGAGGTTGCCTGCAATGGTCACCTCGTGCACCGGATAGGCGATCTCGCCGCCTTCGATCCAGAAGCCGGTGGCACCGCGCGAATAATCGCCTGTGACACCGTTGACGCCTTGACCCATGAGTTCGGTTACGAGCAAACCTCGCCCCATGCGACGCAGCAAACTTGCTTGGTCAGGCCGATCGACACTCGCATCGACCATCAGGTTGTGCAGACCGCCAGCGTGACCGGTGCTCACGAGACCGAGTTTGCGCGCGCTGTAACTGCCAAGCAGATAACCATCGACGACGCCATCGCGGACGAGTTCGCGATCGATCGTGCGCACACCCTCGCTATCGAAGTTGCTACTGGCCACGCCCTTCAGCAGGTGCGGTCGCTCGTGCATCTGCACCCAGTCGGGGAAGACGCGCTCACCGGCAGCACCGAGTAAAAAGCTCGCCTTACGATACTGGGCGGAACCGCGGATCGCACCAATGAAATGACCGATGAAACCGCGCGCGACCTCGGGCGCAAAAACAACCTGCGCAGGACCCGTCGGTAGGCGTCGTGCACCCAATCGAGCTATGGCGCGCTGACCGGCACGACGACCCACCAGCTCTGCCACCTCCAGATCGCGCGGATCGCGCGCCGAGGTGTACCAATAGTCGCGCTGCATGTCCTCGCCCGACTGCGCGAGCAACACACAGCTCAGTGAGTGACTCGTGCCGCAATCGCCCGCCAAGAATCCGTGCGTGTTGCCATAGACGCGCACACCGCGCTGACTGCTGACCGAGGCGCCTTCGGAATTGCTCAGGCGCGTGTCGACCGCTCGACCCGCTGCTTCGCACTCGCGGGCAAGCTCGACGGCCGAATCGGCGGACAACTCCCAAGGGAAATCGAGTTGCAGATCACGAAACTGCGTCTGCAGCAAAGCCGGATCGGCTAGTCCCGCGCACTCGTCTTCCGCCGTATGCCGTGCAATCGCGCAGGCCTTTGCCACCATGTCTTCGACCGACTGGGCAGACAAATCACCCGTGCTCGCTGAACCCTTGCGATGTCCGAAGTACACCGTGATGCCGAGCGCACGGTCGCGTTGGTACTCGACCGTCTCCACTTCGCCAAGGCGCACCGATACCGATAGCCCCTGTTGCAGACTAGCATCGGCCTCGGCTTGCGTCGCGCCGGCTCGGCGTGCGGAATCGAGGGCTCTTGAGACGACGTCTTTGAGCTCAGGGATACGCGATGCGTCGACTTGCTGTGACATAAGGCAGAATTGTAGCCATGTCACGCTTCACCAGATACACATCGCCCGATCTGCCGCCCCCAGAATTGCAGCCAGAGGAGCAGGCGCTCGATGAGCGTCCGAGCAAGAGCTCGCGCAAGCGCGCGGCCCATGCCGCACAAGCCTTGGGCGAGCGATTGATCCAACTGAAGGAATCGGAATGGGCAAAATTACCCCTGCCCGAAACGCTGCTCGATGCCCTGCGTACCGCCAAACGCATCAAGGCACGCGGTGGTTTGGCGCGGCAAAAACAGTACATCGGTAAACTGATGCGCGAGCTCGACACGGCTGCCATCGAGGCGGCCCTAGAGGATCTGGGCTAGAATGCGCCGATGAAGCCTCTCGTCGGCGTCGTCATGGGTTCGCGCTCGGATTGGGAAACGATGCGCGCCGCTACCTCGATCCTCGAGCAGCTCGGCGTGCCCCACGAAGTGCGAGTCGTTTCCGCTCATCGCACGCCCGATTTGCTGTTCGAATACGCCGCCACTGCCGAGACTCGTGGGCTCCACGTCATCATTGCGGGTGCCGGCGGTGCCGCTCACCTTCCCGGCATGATCGCCTCCAAAACGACCCTCCCCGTACTCGGTGTCCCGGTGCAGTCGAAGGCGTTGAATGGTCTCGACTCGTTGCTGTCGATCGTGCAAATGCCAGCGGGTGTGCCGGTCGCCACCTTCGCGATCGGCAATGCCGGGGCGACCAATGCCGCTCTCACGGCAACGGCGATCCTCGCGCGACACGATGCGACGCTCGATGCCGCCTTGAAGGCGTATCGCGCACAGCAGACGGCAGCCGTGCTCGAGCATCCCGACCCGCGTTCATGACGATCGGCATCGTCGGCGGCGGTCAGCTCGGTCGGATGCTGGCGCTGGCGGGTTATCCACTCGGCCTCGACTTCCTCTTTCTGGATCGCAGCGACGACACCCCTGGCGGTCAGGTGGCACCGTCGCTCGTGGGTGATTTCACCGACAAACGTCTGCTGCGAACACTCGCCGCGCGCAGTGAAGTCATCACCTTCGATTGGGAGAACATCTCGGTCGAGAGTCTGCGCGCCCTAGGGCGTAGCGCGAAGATCGCTCCGCCGCTCGCCGCGCTAGCCGTCTCGCAAGATCGCATCGCCGAGAAGCGCTTGTTCGAGAAGCTCTCTATCCCCACGACGCGCTATGCCGCTGTCGACTCGCGTGCGAGCTTGGAGAGCGCACTACGCGATGTCTGCTTACCCGGCGTTTTGAAAACTCGTCGCTTAGGCTACGACGGTAAAGGTCAAGCCGTCGTACATGATCGAGACTCGGCCTTCGCCGCGTTTGAGCAGCTGCAAGGCACGGGCTTGATCTACGAGGAATTCGTACCCTTCGACTTTGAGGTATCGATCATCGGCGCACGGAGTGCGCGCGGCGAGATCGCCATCTACCCGCTCAATCGTAACCGTCATCGCGAGGGCATCCTGCGTCTGACGCGCGCGCCTTGGGATGCCCCTAGCTTACAAAGAAATGCGGCGAAGCACTTGCGACGCATCCTCGAGCATTTTCGTTATGTTGGCGTGCTCAACGTCGAGTTCTTCGTGCGTGGTGGTCGGCTGTATGCCAATGAAACTGCGCCGCGCGTGCACAACTCGGGACACTGGACGATCGAAGGCGCGGCAACCAGTCAATTCGAGAATCACCTGCGCGCGATCCTAGGTTTGCCGCTGGGGTCAACGGCCGCCCGGGCACACGTCGCCATGATCAACCTGATCGGCACGATGCCGATGCGCGATGCGGTGCTCAGCATGCCCGAGGCCCACTGGCACGACTACGGCAAGGAACCGCGGCCGGGCCGCAAGCTCGGTCACGTCACCGTGCTCACCTCGACCGCCGCTAAACGTGATGCGCTCGCACGAAAATTGCTGCGCCGTATCGACCCCGCGTCCGCAAGAAAACTTTGACGGAACCGTAAACGGAGACGTCGATCACCGCAGGCGATCAGCCTGTGCCACCCACCGTGATCCCGTCTATGCGCAAGGTCGGCTGACCGACACCGACCGGCACACTCTGCCCTTCCTTGCCGCAGGTGCCGACGCCATCATCGAGCTTCAGATCGTTACCGACCATCGAGACGCGGGTGAGCACATCGGGACCGTTGCCGATAAGCGTCGCGCCCTTGATCGGCGCGCCGATGCGACCGTTCTCGATGAGATAAGCCTCGCTCGCGGAAAACACGAACTTGCCCGAGGTGATATCCACCTGACCACCACCGAAGTTAACGGCGTAGATGCCCTTGCCGACGGAAGCGAGGATCTCACCCGGATCGTGCGGACCGGGACGCATATAGGTGTTGGTCATGCGCGGCAAAGTGAGATGCGCGAACGATTCGCGTCGCCCATTACCGGTCGACTGAGTGCCCATCAAACGCGCGTTCAACTTGTCCTGCAAATACCCCTTGAGGATGCCGTTCTCGATCAAGGTCGTGCAGCGAGTGGGCGTACCCTCGTCGTCGACATTGAGCGATCCGCGACGCGCCGAGAGCGTGCCATCATCGACTACCGTGCAATGCTCTGAAGCCACCCGCTCACCGACGCGATTGCTGAACGCCGAGGTGCCCTTGCGATTGAAGTCACCCTCGAGCCCGTGACCGATGGCCTCGTGCAGCAAGATGCCGGGCCAGCCGGCCCCGAGCACCACCGTCATGGCACCCGCGGGCGCCGGCACAGCAGCAAGATTGACGAGCGCCTGACGTGCAGCTTCGCGGCCCAGATTGAGTGGACGATCACCGGCGACGAGTTCGGCCAATGAATAACGACCGCCCATGCCGGCAAAGCCGGTTTCGCGCCGACCATCCTGCTCAGCGATCACCGAGACATTGAATCGAACGAGAGGACGCACGTCGGCAACCAAAGTGCCGTCGCTATCGGCAACCATGACCACGTCGAAGGACGACGAGACGGAGGCCATCACTTGCTTGATGCGTGGGTCGATACGCCGCGTTTCGCGATCGACGCGCTCCAACCATTTGACCTTCTCGTCGTCGGATAAGGAGCCTACCGGATCGAGTGGTCGGTAGAGATCGTGACCGCGCTGACGTCGCAGCACCGGCTGACGAGCTTCGCCGCCGGATACAGCAATCGCACGTGCTGCGCGCGCCGCTTCCTCGAGTGCGGCAGGCAGAATTTCGTCTGAGTAGGCAAAGCCGGTTTTTTCGCCCGAGATTGCTCGAACTCCGACCCCCTGCTCGATGGCTGCACTGCCTTCCTTGACGATGCCATCCTCGAGCGACCAGCCCTCATCACGCGAGAACTGGAAGTACAAATCCGCCGCATCGACCTGCGAGGCACGGACGATGCCGAGCGCCCGCTCAAGGTGCGACAGCTCAAGACCTGCAGGCTCGAGGATCAGTTGCTTGGCGAGGCCGAAAGCATCATCACGGGCGTAATCGATCTGCGTGCTCATGGTTTTTCGAACAACGATGTTGTGTAGGTGGAGATGAAGGCTCGCAATTCAAGCGTCGGGCCGCATTAAAGGCGACGGTGCGAGAGCACGGGAAACTCCGCGCGCACTCGCGCCTGCGCCTCGAGATCGAATTCTGCCACCACCACACCCTCGCCGTGCGGCAGTCTCGACTGTATGACACCCCAATGATCAATGATCATCGAATCACCCCAGGTCTCACGACCATTGGGGTGCAGCCCCGTCTGGCCGGCCGCCACCACGAAAGCCAGATTCTCGATCGCACGGGCGCGTAGTAGCGTCTCCCAGTGCGCGCGTCCGGTGGGAACGGTGAAGGCCGCCGGCACGACAAACCATCGCGCTCCCGCTGCAGTGAGCGAACGAAAGAGCTCCGGAAAACGCAGGTCGTAACAAACTGAGAGGCCGAGCGGACCTGCCGGTGTGTCGACCACCACCGGTGCGGCGCCCGGCGCGATACTCGCCGACTCGCGATACGTCTCACCACGCTCGGCCACGCTCACATCGAATAGATGCATCTTGTCGTAACGTGCGACCTGCTTGCCCGACTCGTCGAACACGAGCACCGCTGCCGCGACCCGCGATTCACCAGCAAGCTTGATCGGCAAGGTGCCGCCGACGACCCATAAGCCACACTCGCGAGCGGCATCGGATAAGGCTTGCTGCAGCGGGCCTGAGCCCTCGTCCTCGGCGATGGCAAACTTGTCGGACTCGCGTCGACCCATGAGCGCCACGTTCTCGGGCAACAGTGCGATCTTGGCGCCCGCTTGCGCCGCTTGTTCGAGCAGGCGTCGGGCGTTTGCGATGTTCGCAGCCGCATCGTCACTCGAGGTGAGCTGGATCGCAGCCACTTTCACTCGCGATGGCGTCGTCATACCAGCACTACGTCATAGCGATCGATTTCATAGAGCGCTTCGGCCTGAAGACGAATGGGCCGCTCGGTCTCCGCCTCGAGTTCAGCGAGCACGGTCGATTCCTCGCCGAGCAGACGCTCGATGACATCCTGATGCGCCAAGACCAGCAACTCGCGACTGCCGAACTGTCTCGCCTGACGCAGGATCTCGCGAAAGATGTCCTGACAGACCGTCTCGACCGAGCGAATCGAGCCATGCCCCTCGCAGCTTGGGCACACTTCACACAGCAAGTGCTCGAGACTCTCGCGCGTGCGCTTGCGCGTCATCTCAACGAGGCCGAGCGGCGAGATCGGCGCCACCTGCGTCTGGGCGTGATCGGTTTCGAGCGCTTGCTCGAGCGCCGCGACCACCTGCGAGCGATGTGACTCATCGCGCATGTCGATAAAGTCGATGATGATGATTCCGCCCAGATTTCGCAGACGCAGTTGGCGCGCAATCGCGACCGACGCCTCGAGATTGGTGCGGAAGATAGTGTCTTCAAGATTGCGATGCCCGACGAAACCGCCGGTGTTCACATCGATCGTCGTCATCGACTCGGTCTGATCGATGACGAGATAGCCGCCCGATTTCAAGGGTACTTTACGCTCGAGTGCCCGATTGATCTCCTCTTCGATTCCATGCAGATCGAAAATCGGCCGAGGGCCCGCGTGCAATTCCATACGCGGCGCACCGGAGGGAATGAAATCGGCGACGAACTTGCGCAGACGGGTAAGCTCATCGGCATCGTCGACAAGCACTCGCTCGACGCTACGCCCGAGCTCATCGCGCAGCATGCGCAAGGCCAACGGCAACTCCTCGTGCACGAGCTCGCCTGGCGAAGCTCGCAAGCCACGTTCACGAACATGCAGCCAAAGCCGATCGAGGTAGGCGAGATCAGCGGCGAGTCGCTCAGGCTGTACGCCCTCAGCCGCGGTACGCACGATATAGCCGCCCGCATGATCGTCACCAAGCAGCGTCTGCATGGCCTCACGCAATCTTTGGCGCTCGCCCTCATCCTCGATACGCGCCGAGATACCGACACCACGACCGCGCGGCATGAACACCACGTATCTCGAAGGCAAAGAAATGAAGGTCGTCAGCCGCGCGCCCTTGGCACCCATCGGATCCTTGACGACCTGCACGATCAGATCGTCACCCGGATTGATGAGTCGGCGGATGTCGATATCTTCATCGCGCGAGGCTGCCGTGAGCCCAGCGGGCCCACCGGAGGCAGCCGTCGCCGCCACTCGCTGCGCATCAAAATGCGCTTCGGCGCTCACGATATCGTGGGCGTGCAGAAAGGCCGTACGAGCGAGCCCGGCATCGACGAATGCAGCCTGCATGCCGGGCAGCACTCGTGTCACACGGCCTTTGTAGATATTGCCGACGAGCCCGCGCCGACTCTCGCGTTCGACAAACAGCTCCTGCAGCACGCCACCCTCGAGTAACGCGGCTCTAACCTCGCGCGGAGCGACATTGATGAGAATTTCGGCAGTCATGTCTCAGCCTGCCATATCGGCACACCGGCGGCGACCAACAATGCCGCTGTTTCCGCGAGCGGCAGGCCCATCACACCGGAATAACTGCCGGCGATCGACTCGATGAAGATCGCGCCGAGCCCCTGAATGGCATAACCACCCGCTTTATCGCGAGGTTCACCGCTCGCCCAATAGGTAGCGCGCTCGCTCTCGGTGACTGCCCGAAATACAACCCGCGTCACCGACAAACGCACAGCAACGCCGGCGCTGGTCGCGAGCGCGACGGCAGAGTAAACCGCATGTTCTCGCGCCGAGAGCCGCTCAAACATCACGCGGTGCTCGCGATCGTCGGCCGGCTTACCAAGGGCGAGACCGTCGATCGCCACCGTGGTATCGGCACCGAGCACGGGCATCTCATCGCGGTGTGAGCCAAAGATATGCCCTGCCTTTGAGCGTGCCAAGCGCTGCACGTAATCACCGGGCGCTTCGCCCGACAGCGGTGTCTCGTCGATATCGGCAGCCTGAACGACATGAGGCACACCGATCTGCTGCAGCAATTCGCGACGACGAGGCGAAGCAGAGGCGAGTATCAACATTCGAACACTCAATCTCGGTGATAAGGGTGACCGAGCGACAACGACTGCGCGCGGTACAGTTGCTCGGCCAACATCACTCGCGCCAGACCATGTGGCAAGGTCAAACGAGATAGCGACCAACTTTCGGCGGCGCGCGCGCGTACCGCAGGCGCATGACCATCGGGTCCGCCGATCAACAAAGCCAGATCGGGTGATTCGCCCGCCAGGTGCTGCAGACGTTGCGACCACTCGCGTGAGGTAAACGTTTTGCCGGTTTCGTCGAGCAAAATCACGCGTTCACGATCACGCAAGGCAGCCAATACTTTCTCGCCCTCGCGCAGGGTGGCGGCTTCGGCCTTGCCACTCGCACTGCGAGCAACCGCCTCAATCGCGACGAGCTCGAGGCGCCAAGGCGAACGAATACGCTTCAAATATTCGTCCACCGCCGCATCGACCCACGCGGGTTGGCGATGACCGACAGCGAGTATACGCAGCCGCACGCCCGTAATCCGACGAGGCGGCTCGGCTTAACGGTTGGGTGTCTTGGTCGGCGACTTGCCGCGCGGTTTCGCCGTGCGAGCACCATCGCGCTTCGGCGCGCCGCTGTTTCGCCTCGGGGCGCCGCCATTGCGCTTGGGCGCTGCACCGGCGCGCGGCGATGAGCGCTTCGGTTTGGTTGCCGATGCACGCTCGGCAACCTTGGCCGGAGCCGGCTCCCACAATTGCTCGAGCTGATAGAACTCGCGGGTGCGCGGCAACAGGACATGCACCATCACGTCCGGCAGATCGACTAGCACCCACTCGCCCTGCTCCTCACCCTCAACACCGAGTGGCCGGTGCCCAGCGGCTTTGGCCATCTGAACGACTCGATCGGCAACGGCTCGCAAGTGTCTATCCGAGGTGCCGCTCGCGATCACCATGTAGTCGGTCACATCGCTCGACCCACGTACATCAAGCACTCGAACATCGACTGCCTTCATATCGGCGAGCGCCGTTTCGACCACCGGCAACACACCCGTCACGCGCGGCCGGGTCGGCGCCTTACCCCGTTTTTCGCGGGAGGGAGGGCGAGAATTCTGGCGGGTTGTCTTCATGCGAATGGCAAAGCTCCTCAAAGCAGCGATAGCGAGTAATCAGTCGTGAAATCAGCGACGAGCATAACATCCCGTCTCGAGGATGATCCGCCGCACGGGCTCGGGTACGAGAAAACGCGGATCACCGCCCGAGATGAGAATAGCGCGTAGCTCACTCGAGGCGATCTCGAGTTGCGTCACTGCATGCACATAAACCCGACCACTCAGTGCGGTATGCAACGGTGCCACCTCACTCACACCCGAGGCCGTCACCAGTTCCGCCAGCGGACCGGTCGCAGGCAAACTCCAGCCGGGCCGATGCGCGACGACGATATGGCAGAACGACAGTAACTCCATGGCGCGATGCCACTTCGGCAAACCCAAAAATGCATCCATGCCGAGTATCAAGCAGAGCGGATGCTCGGGAAATTCTCCGCGCAATTCTTCGAGCGTGTCGATGGTAAAAGTAGTTCGCTCGCGTTTGACTTCGCGATCATCGGCTACGAAGCCGCTTTGACCCTCGATCGCCGCACGCACCATCGCAAGACGCATCGCAGGACTCGCGAGCGGCGCATCGCGATGCCCCGGCCGGCCACTCGGAATCCATCGAAGCTCGTGCAACTGCAGCCTTTGCGACAACTCGAACCCGGTACGCAGATGACCGAAGTGGATGGGGTCGAACGTGCCCCCAAAGATTCCGATCGGTGCTTTCATCCAGCGCGCACCGGTCGCAAGCCGCAGAACTCGGCACACAACAGGGCGAGCTCATTCCAAGGATCGCCAGCCAAACGCCCTTTGATCATGCGATCGACCCTAAGCGCGCGCGAACTCAGTCGTGCATACGGCAGTTTCGCTGCTCGGGGTCGCGCGCGTTCGAGTGCTGCCAATTGGCTAGGCGGCAAGCGCGGGCCCGGACGGCGCGACGGATCTTCGCCGCGACGCAACGACCAAAGATTTCGCAATTCGCGCGTAATGGACCAGAGCACTAGAGTGGGTTCGACACCCTCGCCGCGCAAACCCGCGAGTACTCGCAAAGCACGCTGTGCATCGCCCTGCAACACGGCCTCACCCAGCGCAAACACGTCGTAGCGAGCACTCGAAGCAACCGCTTCCAAGATTGCCTGCTCGTCGACGCGACCCGCCGGTAGCAACAAGCGGAGCTTCTCGATCTCTTGCTGTGCGGCAAGCAAATTACCCTCGACACGCACCGCGAGCAGTGAAAGCGCCGCAGGCGTGAGATCGAGACCCGCTTGTCGCGCCCGCGCAGACAACCATGGCTCGAGTTGTCGCGGTGTGATCTCCCAAATCGGCAACCAGGCGCCGCGCGACTCGATCGCCTTGACCCACGCCGTCGATTGGGTCGCCGTATCAAGACGTGGCGTGATGACGAGTAGCAGAGTGTCTTCCCCCGCCATGTCGATCAACCGCTGCAGGACGGCGCTGCCCTCCTTGCCCGCCTTGCCGGAGAATCGCACCTCGAGAATCTTGCGATCGCCGAAGAGCGACATGGATCCGGCACCGGCGACGATATCGCTCCAGTCAGCGACGCGCTCAGGGAAGTGCACTTCGCGTTCGGAGTAGCCCGCCTGCCTCGCCGCGGCCCTTAGGGCATCAGCTGCCTCGGCAACCAACAGATCTTCATCGCCCGACAACAAATAGGCGGGCGCCAAGCGTGCCTGGCGAAGGTGAGTCGGAAAGGTGTCGAGACTGAGTTTCATGGCGAACCCGCGTGATTATCCGCCCAAGCCGCCCAGCCTGCTCGACCTGCATCGACCTGCATCGACCTACTTGCGCCGGTAACGTTATAAAGTAATATGTTACTCAATAACGCTATTGGAGCCACGCCGTGACCCGTCGATACACCCCCCGATTGATCAGACTCGCCCCGCTCGCCCTTGGCGCCATGCTGCCGCCCGCTGCGGCTGTCGCGGCCATTGCCGAAGAAACGTTGCAAGAAGTCATCATCACGTCGACGCCGCTGCGTACGACGACGCTCGAAACCGCCCAGCCCGTCCTGCTATTGAGCGCGGACCTGCTGCGTCGCTCGCTCACCACCAATCTCGGCGATACGCTCGCCAATCAGCCTGGCCTGTCATCGACGTCGTTCGGACCGATCGCGAGCCGACCCGTTATTCGCGGGCAAGGCGGACTGCGGGTGCAGGTGTATCAGGACGGCGCCGAAACGCTGGATGTCGCCGCGCTCTCGGATGATCACGCCGTCTCCATTGACCCTTCTTTTGCCGATCGGATCGAGGTACTGCACGGCCCTGCGGCACTGATGTATGGCAGCGCCTCGGCAGCGGGCGCCGTTAACGTCGTGACCGACCGGCTGCCGCTCCAGAGCGTGGCTGACCCGATTGCGACGCGCGTCGAATTGCGAGGTGACTCTGCCAACGACGAGCGCGCTGTCGCTTTGCGCAGCGGTGGCCAACTCGCCGGTGGTTGGCAGTGGCGCTTCGATGGTTTTTCAAAGCGCAGTAGCGATCTGTCGATCGCCGACTTTGTTGAGTCACCGGCGCTGCGCGCCGAGCTCGCAGCCGAAGGCGAAGAAGTCAGCGACGAGCGCGGCGAGTTGCACAACACGGATGCCCAGAGCGAAGGCGGCAGTCTGGGTCTCGGTTGGAGTGGCGATCGGCTGGCTTTCGCGCTCTCGCTGAGCGGCTACCGTAACGACTACGGCTTACCGGAGGGCGGCCACGCCCACGGGGAGCACACCGATGAGCACGAAGGCATGGAGGATGAGGACCATGCGGACGATGAGGACGTGCGTATCGATCTCGAGCAACGACGCGTCGATCTCGCCGGCGAGTGGCGCCCGGCGGCAGGATGGATCGAGCGTTGGTCCATGCGCTTGGCCCGTAACGACTACGAACATGCCGAGATCGAAGGCAGCACTCCAGCCACGCGTTACGCACAACTCGGCTACGAGACCCGAATCTCGGCGGACCACCGCGCAGGTGAATCGGGTCGCGGCGTGATTGGCCTGCAGCATCGTGACCTCGATTTCGCGGCGCTGGGTGACGAAGCGTTCCTGCCGCCGTCGCGCACTCGAAGCCTCGGCCTATTCATATTCGAAGAACAGCGGCGCGGCGACTGGTTGTTCGAGGCAGGCGCGCGCTGGGAACGCCAAACGCTGGAGGCGAGCGACGCCGCCGCCTCACGTTATCGCGATGACGCCGTCAGCGCCTCACTGGGCACCGTTTGGACGGTTTCGCCGAGCACGCGTTGGAGCGTGCAACTAACACGCACACAGCGACATCCGACCGCCACTGAGCTCTATGCCGACGGCGAACATCTGGCGTTGCAACGTTACGAAATCGGTAATG
>CAIVYV010000072.1 GCA_903910215.1 uncultured Pseudomonadota bacterium | reverse complement strand
TCATCACGTCGCCATCGAACAACGCAAGCATCAACAAGAACAGTACGACGAGTCCGACGATCCAAAGATCGAGATTGATTCGCCCGATTAACTTCAGTGGCATGAGCGACAATCGACTTAGCGACCTGCGGAACCGACTTTCCCAAGCAGCGCTGCGATTTCTTGGCGGCGGCCTGCGTCTGCCGTCTCGCGACCGGGTCGTGACGTCGCTGCCTGCGCGATCTTCAAGTGTTTGATCGCCAGCGCCGTCTCGCCCTTATCAAGCAGGAACTCGGCGTAGAAAAAATTGGGATCGATACCGGCGGGGTTCAGTTTCAGCGCGGTCTCGAGATGCTTACGCGCTTTCTTATCGTCACCGAATCCGACGGGGAATCCGGGCACCTTATGGTACAGAGTGCCAAGACTGGTGTGAGCCGAACCGGAGAGCGCCGTGGCATCGATCTTCAGTGACGACTCCAACACACCGCGTGCTTGCTTCGCCAGCGATAGTGCCCCCAGACCTCCTTTAGCACCGGCTTGACTCGACAGAGCAATGCCGTGCCATACCATCGGCTCGGCGCGCCCTGGCTGACTCGCAGCCAACGCCGCTGCCTTGGTAGCCAACTGCCCGAACTCCGTCGCTTTTTGGTCGGCAGGCGCTGTCGAATAGTTGATGCGGGCCCATGTCTGCTGAATGTTGAGTAAGTCCGCATCCAACGATGCCGCGCCGACGGGGGCTACGGCCGCCAGTAGCAACAACGCCGCGAAAATTTTGCGCCCAAGACTAGTCTTCATGATGGATTGCCTCGTTGAATGAATCGCCGAATGACCGGCAGCTGTTTTACTAATGCACCGTCTACCAGCGATGGCAGAACGGCATTGACCCTTGCGAATAGCGCCTCGGGCCAACCGATTACCTTGTTGGTACGTCGCGTCGACAAGCCGGCGACCACCACTTGCGCCACTTGATCCGGATCATCAATACGATTGCCGAGCTCGCGATTGAGTTCGTCCATCGCGTTGGAATTTAAGGTGGTGCGCGTCGCCCGCGGCGCAACATGCTGCACGCTGATACGAGTACCGGCAAGCTCGCGATGTAAGGCTTCTGAAAATCCGCGTAGTCCGAACTTACTAGCCGAATAAACTGCCTGCGACGGATAGCCGATGTAGCCAAATACCGAGCCGATATTGATGATGCGTGCCTCTGGCAGCGACTTCAGATGTACAAGCAACGCTTGCGTCAAGCAGATTGGAGCAATGAGATTGGTCTGCAGCACTGCGTCGATCTGCGCCGGATTCGAATCCTCCAGAAATCCAGCGCCACCAGTACCAGCGTTGTTGATGAGAGTATCGATTCCGACGTGATCCCAGTGGCTAGCATATTCGGCGACTCGCTTTCGGTCCGCATCGATCGTGAGATCTGCCACGAGAATGCCGATCTGCTGCGGTGCCTCGGACGCAATTGCTTGCAGTTTTGAAGTATCACGACCGGTGATCAGCACCCGGGCGCCCTCATCGACTAATCGTCGAGCGATCGCAGCGCCGATCCCGCTGCCACCGCCGGTGACCAACGCCCTAATCGGCGAACTCATACGGCCACTCGTTCCAAACTGCGGAACACATTGCCGTAGAGCCAGAACATGGCATTGGCACAATCGACGATCGCCATGTGATCAGATGGGGCATCAAGTCGATTGACGATCCCCGCCAGATGCTGTGTATGCTCCTGATCCAGCTTGCCGTGACTACGCAGGTAACTGAACGCGCGATCCGGCAACTCAAGAGCTGACTGAATGCGGCTCGCGGCATCGAGAGCCAACGCAACACTCGTTCCCTCCAGAACGAACACCATCCCGAAAAAGCCGACAGTGTTGCGTCGCATAGCAACGTCATAGGCATAAGCCACCATCGCATCCGTTTCGACATGCGGCTTCGAACGTCTCACGCGCTCTGCATCACCGCCTGCAGCGGCGATGTCGTTCAGGATCCACTGCTCATGACCATGTTCTTCTTCGACATAATGAACCAGCTCTGAGCGCAACCAATCTTTGGAATCATCGAGCCGACTACCCACCGCCATGAGTAGAGGAACGGTGTGTTTGACGTGGTGATACGCCTGCGTCAGAAACGCTACGTAAAGGTCTCGCGTCACATCACCTGCCAAGGCTCGTCTGATGACGGGCGCCGACAATAAGTAACCTCGTGAATTTTGAGTGGAGTCGGCAAGACGGCCGTAGGCATCAACTGGCGATAGCATCGACATATAAATCCTCAATCAAATTTTGGTGGCGCGAAAACACCACGTCGCGACGGGTTCGGCCATTGGAAGTCACGGTTCCATCCGCAAGGCGTAGCGGTTGAGGTAGCAAAGCCCAGCGCCGGACTTGGGCGTAGTCCGGTAGTCGGCGATTTGCAGCGTCGATCGCTGCGCCAAGCTCTGCCGCAGTGACCATTGGACTGCTCGGATAAATCAAACAGGATAAAAATGGCTTTGCTTCACCGAAGACTACAGCTTGACCAATGTACCCACTCGCGAGCAGCTCTCGCTCGACCCACTCCGGTGACACATTGCGACCAAGACTCGTGATCAGTAGATTCTTTCTTCGACCGCGTACATGCAGAAAGCCGTCTGCATCGATAAAGCCGAGATCACCCGTAGCCACCTCATCTTGCGCGTGATCGTCGTTTCCGAGGTAGCCTGACATCGTCGCGCCACGGACGTGAATCTCACCGGCCGCGTCGATTCGAATCCGGGCATGCGGTAGAACGCGCCCCACACTGCCCTTGTGCGCGGCAGCGGGCGAGTTCAACGCCACCACGGAGGCGCACTCACTCAGGCCGTAGCCTTCGTAAGCGGGCAATCCGACGGCATGGGCCGCCGTCAAGAGCTCCGGAGAAACAGACGCTCCTCCGACGGCGATGAACTTGAGATTAGTTGGTGCACGCCAGCCTTTTGTGACTGACGCCACCAGCACTCGCAATAACTCTGGAACCAACAAAAGACTTTCAGGCGAATAACGATCAATACAAGACAACATTCGCTGGATGTCGATTCCACCATAGCCGATGCCGGTTTCACCCAAGGACGGCAGCAAAACCGTAGCACCGAGCGCCGGCGCGACCTGAACACTCACGAGGTTATCGAGCAAAGTCGACAACGGGAGGAGAGACAGATGGCGACGCACGGCAAGTGGTCGCAACACACCGACCAACGAATTCACGACCGAGTCCATTGCTGCACGCGACAAGCAAACGCCTTTCGGATTTCCGGTGCTGCCCGAGGTGTAGGTAATCTTGGAGGTCGCAGGCGGTAGCAATCGACTTTGCTGCGATGCAATTGATCGCGCCCAGCACTGCAGCCCCAGGAATTCATCGTCGAGCCGACGCCAATCACCGGGAAGATGATTTAGCTTGTCGGGATCATCCGTGATGACTCGATCAAGAGCGGCGTCTTCAACCACGTGGGCCAGTTGCGACTCACTGAAGTGACGGGGCAGCGGTACATTGACGAAAGAGCTGCGATGCAAGGCACGATCGACGATCGCCCAGGCGATGCCGTTGTCGGCAAAGAGCCCGTAGCGCACCGATGCATCTGGCGTTTTCGCCACCCATGCTGATGCTTGCGCCTCTGTATCGACCAGTTCATCGCTCGTGAGCGTGCCCCGTGCATCTTGAAACGCGACGCTCACGCGGCCACCTGCGCGCAATGACCCAGCCAACCCGCCATGACGCGCGGGGTGCTCTCATAATAACGGCCCCAACGGGCGGCACCGCTTTGCAGCCTCGCAGGGTCTGCTCTGCCGAGATCAAGCAGCGGCGCACCGAAGCCCGCGACCAGTGCACATACTCGCGGTGTGCCGGTGAAAACCAGCCATTCGAACCCTTCCCGGGCGAGAAAGCTCGGCAGTTGCTGCAGTAATTCCATCGTAGCCACCCGATCTCGACTGGCAAAGTTGCCGACCTCAACAATTCTGTGACGATCTAGCCTTGCTGCAGAACCGACTGCATCACCCCTACCCAGTAGCATCTGATCGATGGGTGAATCGAGATACTGTTCGAGGAATAAGGAGCCAGCCGCGGCACTCTGATAACCGAGGACCGCGAGCGGTTGATCCTCTGCCCCGACGCAACCGAGTAGATTTGGCATGAAGTCCTGAAGCTCGGCACCGTGAGCGAGCGCATACCGTGAACGAATGAGACGCTCGTATCGGCCTCGCAACGGCGCTCCGGCTCCCTGCTTAAGAATTCGCGTAGTGATGGCACTCATGACCGGTTAGACAGGTGGGCGGCCCGAAATCCATCGCCGCGATTGATCCGAGTGCCCCGGGCCGTCTAACCTCCCGAGCCGCAATGTCGAACTCGGATCAAAAACAGGTGGAGCGGCTCCTGGCGGGTGATGAACTCGCCTTCAAGGAGTTTTTCGATGAGTATTTCGATCGCCTTTACCGCTTCGCCCTCTCGAGGGTGCGCGACAAGCCCAGCCTTGCCGAAGAGGCGGCGCAGCGGGCGCTCTGTCGTGCCGTTCGAAAGCTCGATGGTTTCCGCGGTGAGTCGAGCCTGTTCTCATGGCTCGCAGGCATCTGTCGCAACGAGCTTGCTGATCTGCTCGAGATCTCGAATCGAGATGCCGCACGGCAAGTCAGTCTCGATTCAGATCCTTCGGGACAACGCGCCGCGCAACAACATGCCGCCGACCTGCAGCATGAACCTGAAGAACAGACGGCCTCGGCAGAGCGAACGGAACAAATCGATACGATACTTCGGCAACTGCCGGGCCGTTACGGTGAGGTGCTACGGTGGAAATATCTCGATGATCTCTCGACAGAGGAAATCGCATTGAAACTCGGCGTCTCGCACGATGCCGCTCAATCGAGCCTGCAGCGCGCACGCGTGGCGTTCAAGTCCGCTGCGAACACCGCGGGCTTTGAGGTCTAGGGCATGAACGACGAAGAGATCCAGAAAGCGCTGCGCCCTTTGCGGGATGCGCCTCGCATTCCAACGGATCGTCGCGAGGCTGCGTTTGAGCGCATTCGCACCGAGTGGAAAGCAGGTCTGGCAGAGCAACAACCGGCCACTACTCGCACCCCAAAGCGTCGCTGGATGTTCGCCACTGCAGCAAGCGTATTGCTCGTTCTGTTCTCCGGCGTATTGTTTTGGGTTTCAAGAAACGCCGAAGCGCCTCGCATGCAGATCGCCACGATATCGGGGGTGCACGGCGACGAGTCTTTCCATAACGACGAGCCCATCTACAACGAACAAACGATCAACACGGGTGCTGCCACGCTATCGATGCGACTGGCATCTGGTCTCGTCGTTCGAGCGGCGCCCGATTCCGAACTGATATTCAGCGACGAGAGTCATCTCCGACTCAACAAGGGTCGAATTTTTGTCGACTCGAACCCCTCCACGCATAACAACACTTTACTGGTCAAAACTGCTCTAGGTGATATCCAACACCTCGGCACTCAGTATCTAGTCGACTACGATCAAGAACGGCTCCATGTCTCGGTTCGTGAAGGCGTGATCGCCCTGCAGAAACCCGAAGAGCGCCGTTCGCTCGCAACGGCCGCGGCGGGCGAGCAATTATCCGTAACCGTAGCGAACCCTCAAGCCATCGAACGCACGAGCGTTTCGGCCACTGATGAACGCTGGAGCTGGATCGAAACAGTCCCCTCACCTATCGATATTGATGGCGTCAGCCTCGGAACGTTCCTCGCGTGGTACGAGCGAGAAACCGGTCACCGCGTCACCTTGCAGAATGCCGACCCGGATATCCGCTTGAATGGGAGCGTCACCGGTCTTACACCCGACGATGCGCTCGCGGCAATCGCGGTCGCCGTCGAACTCGACGTGTCGCGTCGCGACGGAGAGGTCCTTATCAGCAAGCCGTAAGCATCGGTCCTGATATCTTTATAATGCGCCAGGTGAAACTCCGGCCCGTTATATGGTCTTTGCTCATCTGGTCTTTGCTCGTATCGACGTTCGGCCTGCACCCCCACATCGCTCTCGCCTCGACACCGGTCACGTTCATTCCATCCGGAACGAGCTTGGCTACCGCCCTGAAGCAATTGCGCTCGCGCGACTTCACCATTTTGTTCAGCGATCGACTGGTCACCACCGAACTGAGAGTCGCGCAAAACTCGGTCATCGATAATCCGCGCGACACGGCGCTACGCTTACTCGCGAATCATGGATTAACCCTGCGCAATGTTCGTCCTGGTCTCTTCGTCGTCACCCGATTACCCGCACTAGACCCGGCAAAACCAACGGACTCCCCCTATGATCTCGAACCGCTCGCGGAGATCGCTATTTATGCGAGTCGTTACTCCAGCGAGTCGCCGCTGACGACTACTGCACAGCTCGACCGCGCTGACATCGAGAATCTTGCGGGGCTCAACGAGGACGCGCTTCGTGTGACGCGCACGCTCCCTGGCACCGCGAGCACTCCGCTCAGCTCCAAAACTCATGTGCGCGGTGGCAGCGACGATGAAATGCTTGTGCGCTTCGATGGCATACCACAACTCGCTCCATTTCATTTCAAAGACTATGGAGCGATCCTAGGTAGCATCGAACCCGCGACGATCGACACACTCGATTTTTTCAGCGGCGTTTTCCCTGTTCGTCATGGTGACCGTCTTTCCGCCGTGATGGATATACAGCCACGCAGGACCGATAACGGAAACCACCACGAGATCGGACTGTCATTACTGGCCGCTCACGCCATGTCGGTCGGTAAAACGCAGATCAACGACTCGCCAAGCCGTTGGCTAGTCGCCGGCAGAAGCAGTAGCGCGGGCTGGGTCGCGCGTGCGGTAGATATCGACAATATCGAAGTCGAGTTTTCTGACCTGCTCGTCCGAGGAGAGCATATTGTCGATGACTGGACTTTGGTGGCCGGGCTTTCGATCCTGCAGGATGAGCTCGATTATCAGAACGACGATTCGAGAAAAGATCGCGAGCGGTCAACCGCCGGTTATCGTGACAATACGTTGTGGCTCAAGGCGACACGCGACACGACCACCGATCATCGATTAGCTTTGGCCTTTGCCAAATTCGACTCGCACGCAGATCGCCGCGGTGAATGGTCAGGCGAGCGGATATCCATCGGCCGGGTTGCTGAGGATCGACAAACCGACGGATATTATTTTGACCTTGCTTGGCAGAGGCCAGGTTCATGGTCAATCGGCGCTGAAATACTGAACTTGAATACTCGTTACGATCACTCGATACGAGCGAACTTTGATTCGTCACTATCGACTGCTTTCAACCGCGCGCCTAACCTTGAGCGACGGATTCTCGTCGATGCAGAGACTCGTTCGGTCTCAGCTTACGCCTCGAAGCTCATCACACTCTCGTCGGCATGGCGTCTCGATTTTGGCATTCGCGCTGATCAGCGCAACCAACCAAGCAATGCTATCGACTGGTCGCCTCGATTGGCTATGGAATACGAGCTCGCCGACGGTCGATTCCTGCGAGTCAGTGCCGGCCGCACATCCCAAGGTCAACGCGCCGATGAACTGCAAGTTGCCGATGGTGAAACGAGCTTCCACCCGGTGCAGAAAGCGGATCAGTGGGTGCTCGGCTACGAACAACTTCTGGCAGACCACGGAGCATGGCGAGTCGAGGCATACCGTAAGCGAATCCACGACCCCGCACCGCGATATGAAAATTTGCTCAACCCGGTGTCGCTCATTCCGGAGATGGAGATCGACCGCCGTCGTATCGCACCGGATGGCGCACTCGCCTACGGAGTCGAATTTGCAGGTCGCTATACGCTGGATGAGAGCTGGTCCGGCTTCCTGAATTACGCTTGGTCGGAAGTCGAAGACGATATCGGCACGAGCGACGTACCGCGTAACTGGAACCAACAGCATGCGCTGCTGCTCGGATTGCTTTGGCGTAGTGGCCCATGGAGCCTTTCAGGACAAGGCTCGTGGCGCACCGGCTGGAGTCGCACCGAATTCCAGATCGGCGATTCGGGCGCTCTGCTGCCGGTGGTAGGTGAGCGCAACCGTGCCCGATGGCCAGCGCAATGGAACCTCGATATCCGTGCCTCCTGGCGTAAGCCGCTCAAGATCGGGCTGCTGGAAATCGCGCTCGATGTGAACAACGCCACCAACCGCAGCAACCCTTGCTGCACGGATCTGCGCATGGCGCCAACGGGGCTCGAGACCCGAACCCAATCGTGGCTGCCGAGATATCTCAATGTCGGCGTCGTGTGGAACCTGCCTTAAACGCGATGACTGTTTGATAGCGCACAGAAGTCCAGTATCGTGACGTCATGCGCGCGTGGTACTCGATCATCGTCATTTTCTTGGCCGGATTGCTCGTCAGCTGTGGCGGCGGTGGCGGTCCGCCGCCAGCGCCGACCGTCACCTTCTCGGCGGCAACAGCAGACGCACGCATTGGCGCGGCCGTCACACTGACCTGGTCGTCCACCAACGCTGACAACTGCACGGCTGCAGGTGATTGGGCAGGCTCCTTCGCCAGCTCGGGAAATCAGTCCGTTAATATCACCAAAGAATTATCGACTTTTACTCTGACATGCACTGGTCGCGGCGGGAGCGCTAACGGCAGCGTGGCGGTCACCGGATGGAATGCGCCAACTTTATCGCTGGTGGCATCAGACTCCGATCTGCTCGCCGGCAACACTGCCAAGGTTGATTGGGCGGCAGCGAATATCAAAAGCTGTCGCGGCACAGCTGGTTTCACCGACACTATTGCGACCTCCGGCACTTTGACTACGCCAGCATTGACGCAGAGCGTTACCTACGCACTCGAATGCTCTAACCCGGCGTATCCAGCCGTCACCTCCAGCGTCACGATTACCGTTGCCGACACGTTCGAACTGCTTGTCACGGCGAAATATGAACGTCCGGGGCCAAGCAAGGTCAATTCATCCGGTCGCCTAGAAGCTGACATGGAAAACCCGATCACTACCGGCATTCGCAACGTCTATATCGAGCTGCAGGATGGCTCTGGCAATAAAGTCGCCGGAACGTATGCATCCGATACGGGAAGCGTGCGCTTCACGGGTCTTGATCCGAAGAAAAGATACATGCCGGTCATCAAGTCGATCGGCAAGAACAGCAGTGGCTTCGAGATCCATGTGCTCGACAACATGCGTCCGGTATCCACCGTGGCAAGCACGATTCGCACCCGTTATGAGCCCTATCTTAATCGTGCTGCTGAATACACGCCTGATCCTAAGCGACTCAAACAGGCTACGGAACTAACGGCAAAACTCGGGTGGGATGCCACACTCAAAATTCTACGGGATGATCAGCGTATCTCCGCACCCTACATCGTCCTCGCCGATGCCATGGAGCAACAAGCTTACGTCGCGCAAAACGGTGCGGTGAATTCCGTCGATAGCGTCTCGATACTCTGGAGCGCGCAAAACAAAGGTGGCGCAACCGATAACAACAACTACGATCGCGGTTTCGTACGTAGCTCAGGTGCGTTTTATTCCCGTGGCGCCATCACGATCGCGGCAGACGGCAGAGTGAACTCGGGCGGCAACGAAAATATTCCGCATATTTTTCTATCCGGCGCCCCGGCCTTTGAGTTACAGGAACTCTCAACGGCGATCACAGCGCACGAGATGACGCACTTCACGCAGGATAAATCGCAGCGCAACTATTCGCCCGGTGGCCCCCACTCCGAACGGGGCGAACATCAGGATATCGCGCTGGTACAACATGAGGGATTCGCCACGGGAACAGCCTTGATGATCACCAAGGCGCCCACGCTCGATCGCTTTATCTTTCGTGATGGCTCGGTGCGCGCGGTGCGCAGTGACTATCGCAGTAACGATACGCCGCTCGGCTGGTTTCAGGAGCGAACGGTGATCCAGTTCATCTGGCGCCTGTTCGACCCAGCCGGATCAATCAAGCTCTCCGGCCCGCAAATTCTGGCGCCGTTTTATTCGCAGGATTGGCGCACCGGTACTTTCGGACCCAACATCTGGGCTTACGCCGGCATCTTGAAGAAACAGCATCCGGCTCTGGCAGGAAACATCGATGCCGTCGGCTCGTCACTCAATATCACCCTCGCAGGCAACGACGAGTGGGGCTCCACGGAATCGATTCTAGGAAATCGATCGTCGACTCAAACTTTTCCGATATTCACACGTATCCCGTTAAACGGCTCGGTCACTGTTTGTTCTGCTGGCAGCGCTAACGAATACAACAAACTATCGAATCGTCGTTATCTTAGATTCGATGGTGACGGAACTACGCGCCGATACACCATTAGCGCCCCTAGCAACACCATCCCGGTGTTTGTCGTCGCCAGGGCCAATGGCTCACTCGCCGGCGGTTATTCCAAAGGCGCGCGCAGTATCTTCGTGGATCAAGTGGTTCCATCCGAGGGCGGTTGGGGATGGGTCGGCGAGTGCAGCGTCGTGCTGAGCTCCGTCGCCGAAACCACCCGCAATGAGTGCTCAGCGACCACCTACACCGCACCTGCAGAACAGTGCTTCACCATCACAGCAGCACCAGCGCCAACACCCACGCCCTAACCCGAGGCTCACTATGACGCCGCACTTTTTCTTTGGCCTTTGCATGTTGTCGATGATGAATATCGTGCAGCACACTGCGCAAGCGCACGAAATCGACGAAGGATTGGAACTTGGCGCTGCGATCTCTGTCACTAGTGCCGACCCGGTGCGGGCCACTATTAGCTTGCAACCGCGTATCGCCTTCAGAGCGGTAACGATCGAGTTGCCTAATGCGGCAGGCGGTGCCGTCAAAGCCTGCGATTTTGGAAACCTCGTTGCAGGGCAAACGTATCGCTGCACCGTATCGGGAGATGTGACCGATGATGACACCGGCCTTGTCATCGCGATCAGCGGCACACGGGCGGTACCCGTGCCCGGGCACGATGATTTGTCGTACACGGCTTTTACGGTTCCGAATCCTCGTTACAACACGCTCGCTCAAGCGCAGCGCAAAACAGAGCAACTACGAAAACGAGCGGCGACGCTCGATTCGAAACCCGTGAACGTACGTCAGTAGACATTCGGTGACGCGCGTCACGAAACCCGTGATCACGCCAAGAGCCGACCGGCCGTTACCTTTCTCGGGGAAGGTGCGTCCATGCTCGATTATTCACAATTTGCCATCAGCGACACGCATGCCCGCGGGCTGCGACGCGAATCCGATCGGCGAGTGGCAAGCCGCTTGGCGACCTACCGTTTATCCCGCAAACCGGATCGATTCGGGCCGCGGGTCCGATCGACCCACGAGGCCTTGTTTTCCACCCTAGGCCCCGAGCGCGTCGTCCTGATCGAACGAACCAAGAAGCTCGCCATGTGGGCTTATTGCGAGCTCAATGCTACCGGTCTCTACCAATTGCGCGGCGAGTCGGTTCAGCGGCGTGACGGAGGTCTCGCGACTGACGTACAGAACTACCCGCTGTTGGCGACACCACACTTCTACGAGCGCGTCATCCAAGGCTTCAAGTTCGAGGGCCACACGCTGATCACGACCTTGATCGACGTCGTGCGCCTGTTGATTGCGCAAGTGGGGTGGGCAGACGGCGCCCCGTCCGACCAGTGGCCAACCTGGGATCGGCACGGTAATGCCTGGTTTGCCCTGGAATACGGCCTCGCCGCCGGCGATATCCCGGCGTACGGCGAAGTGGTGCTACGAACCATCATGCCGACCGCGAGCCTCCACAGTGCCAGGCGGGCTGACTGGGAGAGCATGCGCGAGAGCGGCAATCTGGTGTCAGTGTTGGAGCCGCTGCCGACCAACGGCTATAATCCGGCGGTTTTCAACACCCGCCGGACACACACGTGAGCAAGCAGGACTCCCAGTTTTTCAACATCTTCAGTCTCGTACTCGGCATCCTGATCGTGATTGCGATCGTTTTGTTTGCCTTGGCTCGTGTCGTTGGCAACAACACTCAGAAGGCGCACCTACTGACTGAGCCCAAGTATGTGGCCGACGTCGAGCGCAATCTGACTTCGGGTCGTGTCGCCGTCGCGGGTGCCGACAACTCGGCCCTCGCGATCGCACCAGGCGCCGGTGCCATGACCACTGCCATGGCAGTGCTCACGGATGGCCCGGGCGTCTACGAGCAAGTATGCGGTGCTTGCCACACCGGCGGCATTGCTGGTGCGCCGAAGACCGGGGATGCGGCTGTTTGGGCGCCGCGTATCGCCCAAGGTAAGGCGACGCTCTACAAACACGCGATCGAAGGCTACACGGGCAAAGCGGGTGTGATGCCCGCCAAAGGCGGACGTACGGATCTATCGGATGAGCTGATTCAGGCCGCCGTCGATCACATGCTCGCGCAGTAAGCGCTCAAGCCCCTAAAGATCTTCGCAGCTGAAATGCCTCGGCGAGATGCTCCTCGCCGAGGCATTTTTTTTGATCGAGGTCAGCCAAGGTTCGTGCAACGCGTAACGTGCGATCGTAACCGCGCATGCTGAGCCCCAGTTTGCTGCGCATCGCCGCGAGTAATCGACGGCCCGCAGCGTCAGGCTCGGCAAAGGCCGCCAGTTGCGCACCCTCGAGTCTCGAATTCGAGCAAGCCTGTCGATCTTGCTGCTGCCTTAGTGCGCAGCGGATTCGGGATCGAATCGCCGTCTCGTCGGCCTCGCGCAGCGCACGACTGTCATCACTGAGGTCGGCATCACTGACCGCCTCGAGTGCGATACGCAGGTCGATTCGATCTAATAGCGGACCGGATAATCGCGCGGCGTAGCGCTCGATCTGCGACTCGGAGCAGCGGCAAAGCCCACGGCTTGCGCCGCGCTGTCCGCAAGGACACGGATTCATCGCTGCAATCAATTGGAATCTCGCGGGGTACTCAGCCGCGGCTTCGGCTCGAACAATCGACACATGGCCAGTCTCAAGTGGCTCACGCAGTGCCTCAAGGACGCGCCGATCGAACTCCGGCAACTCATCCAGGAAAAGTACGCCGCGATGCGCGAGCGTGATTTCACCTGCGCGAGCAGCAGCACCACCGCCGATGATCGCACTCGCCGACGCACCATGATGCGGCGAGCGAAACGGACGAGATACCCGTCCTTGCGAACTCACGAGCGAACGCCCGCCGGTGATCGAGGCGATCATCGCGACCTCGAGCTCTTCTTCGGGTGACAGTGGCGGGAGCAACCCTGGCAGACGCGCTGCGAGCATGCTCTTACCGCACCCCGGCGGACCCATCAGCAGCAAGCTATGCTCCCCGGCGGCTGCAACCTCGAGGGCTCGCTTGCCCAATGATTGGCCGCGAACATCGGCCAACGCAACCATCGGCCATGCGACAGTCGATTCGTCGCGGGACGGAATGCTATCTCGTGCCGGAGTAAGCTCGCGACGCCCTTCGAGGTAATCGCACACTTCCTGCAAGGTACCCGCCACCACGACCTGAGCTCCCACCAAGTGACATAGCTCGGGGGCATTGTCGCGCGCGACGATCACCTCATGACCAGCCGCTTGCGCTGCCGCCGCCGCGGGTAGCGCGCCTCGAACGGCGCGCAATTCCCCAGACAAACCGAGCTCGGCGAAACATTCGATTCGTTCGAGACTGCGGGCGGGCCGCAACTGACCGGAGGCAGCAAGGATGCCAAGCGCTATGGCCAAATCGAATCGACCGCCATCTTTAGGCAGATCAGCCGGCGCGAGATTGACGGTGATACGACCCGCGGGCAATTCGAAACCCGTCGTACTGATTGCCGCCCTGACTCGCTCCCGACTCTCTTTGACTTCGGTCGAGAGCAAACCAACGATGTGAAAACAGGGCAGCCCGTTACCGAGATAAACCTCGATCTGCACCGGCGGCGACGTCAAGCCCACCTGCCCTCGGCAAGCTACCCGGGCAACGCTCATAGCGGGTCATCCCCGCGGCGTGTCAGACGACCTTGCCTCCAATGCCGCAAGACGCCGCTCCAGTTCATCTAGCTGCGCTCGGGTTCGCTCGAGCACTTTCGCCTGAGCGAGGAATTCGTCGCGCGAGAGCAAGTCGAGCTTGGTCAGATTAGCCTGCAGCACGGCGCGGAAATTGTCTTCGATGTCCCGGCGAAGTCCTTGAGCAGAGTCCTGTAGAGAAGTCGGCAGTGACCCGAGCAGGCGTCTGACGATGTCGTCGATTTTCTGGTCCATGACATTACTCTCCGGGCATTACTGCCCTCTTATGACGCAGCACCGGATGCGCCGGTGCCAAAACGGTGCGGCACAGCAGTCGAATCTGCACCAAGACGCGACAAACCGACCACTCAGGCGGTGATCCAGCGTGGCACGGATTCTGCAATTCCCTGTCCATCGAGCCGTCGATGCGAAGGATACCGCGCCGACGGTCGGGACGCCGAATCGCATTTTTAATGTGACGAAGCGGTTATTCGTTCGATGCCAAAGGGATGGTCCGTGCGATGAAGATGATCACCGCCATCATCCGTCCCTTCAAGTTGGACGATCTCGAGTTGGCTGTCGCGCAGCTGGGTGTGCAAGGCATGACGATTCTAGAGGTACGCGGATATGGCGCCGAACTCGGACATCTCGAGATTTATCGCGCCGCCGAATACCAGGTGGATTTCGTTTCACGCATCCAAGTGCAGATCGCCGTCGACGAAAGCATCGTCGAACCGGTGGTCGAAGCGATCGCCAACGTGACCCGTACCGGGAAGGTGGGTGATGGGCGCATTTTTGTATCCGGGATCGAACAGGCGATTCGCATACGCACGGGCGAAACCGGCGTGGCGGCCACCTGAAGTCAATGACGAGCAGGGAGTATCAACAATGCTGAATAGACAAGGGCTGAGTAAAAAAGGATGGCTCGGCGGCTTTTTCGCCGTAGTGGCCGCAGCGGCTCCGCTGTTGGCTCTTGCACAGGATGCACCGGTACCCGACAAGGGCGACACCACGTTCATGATGTTGTCGACTGTGCTCGTCATCCTGATGATCGTGCCGGGCCTCGCCTTGTTCTATGGCGGACTTGTCCGATCAAAAAATATCCTCTCGGTTCTAACGCAAGTTTTCACAATTTTTTGTTTGATCTCTTTGCTCTGGGTGTTCTACGGATACAGCCTTGCGTTCGGCGATGGCGGCTCGTGGAACTGGATGATCGGCGATACCGCCAAACTATTCCTAGCGGGAATCACACCGGATAGCACGGCTGCCACGTTCTCGGACGGGGTCGTCATTCCCGAGTATGTGTTCGTGGCGTTCCAGTTGACGTTCGCAGCCATTACCACGGCACTCATCGTGGGCGGCCTTGCAGAACGCATCAAGTTCAGCGCACTACTCGTGTTCTCGGCGCTGTGGTTCACGCTCTCGTATTTGCCGATGGCGCATATGGTGTGGGCAACCGGCGGATTGCTGTTCGAGAAGGGTGATCTCGATTTCGCCGGCGGCACCGTTGTGCACATCAACTCCGGTATCGCTGCGCTGGTGGGCGCACTCGTACTCGGCAAGCGTATCGGCTACGGCCGCGACGCCATGCCTCCGCACAATCTCCCCTTCACCATGATCGGTGCAGCACTGCTGTGGGTCGGTTGGTTCGGCTTCAATGCGGGCTCGAACCTCGAGGCAACCGGTATCGCAGTGCTCGCTCTGCTCAACACCATACTCGCGACGGCCGCTGCCGCACTGGCTTGGATGCTCGTCGAAACTCTGGTCACCAAAAAGCCTTCGATGTTGGGTATTGCCTCGGGTGCCATCGCGGGTCTTGTGGCCGTCACGCCAGCCGCTGGCCTGATCGGCCCAATGGGCTCGATCATCTTGGGCGCGATCGGCGGCATCGCCTGCTTCTTCGCTGTCACGAGCTTGAAGAAGGCGCTTGGCTACGATGAATCACTGGACGTGTTCGGCATCCACGGCGTTGGTGGCATCGTTGGTGCCATCGGTACCGGCATCTTCGTTTCACCTGCTTTGGGCGGCGTCGGTGTCGACGGCTACGACATGGGTAGCCAAGTCACCACTCAAACGCTCGGTGTTCTCGTGGCCATCGGCTGGTCCGGCACGGTCAGCTTCGTCCTCTTCAAGCTGATCGATCTGACGATCGGGTTGCGCGTAAAAGAAGAAGACGAGCGCGAAGGTCTCGATACAACGAGCCACGGCGAGCGCGCCTACACGAACTGAGTTTTCGATTTACAGTTGTCCCCTGTAAAGCCTAGGGGCGGTGGTCGAGAGATCACCGCCCCGTTTTTTTGCGTACGGCTGATAAGATCACACCTTATGAAAACCGGTTTTCTCGGCCTCGGTGCCATGGGTGCGCCAATGGCGCGTAATCTCGCCAAGGCGGGTCTGCTGCAGGGCATATGGAATCGCAGCCACGACAAGGCTCAAGCCTTGGCAGCCGAGTTGGGATGCATTGCGCCAAGCGATCCGGCGGAACTCGCAGCCCATTGCGATGTGTTGGTCCTGTGCGTGTCCGCAGATCGTGACGTACTCGATGTGCTGGCTTCCCTCGAATCAGGCCTCAAGCCGGGGACACTCGTCATCGACTGCTCAACGGTAAGCGCGGCTACAGCACGAGAAGCCGCCCAGAAGATCGCACTACGCGGCGCCCGCTTTCTCGATTGTCCGGTAAGCGGCGGTGTCGAAGGTGCCAAGAACGGCACGCTCGCCATCATGTGCGGCGGTGACGCCGCCGATTTCGAAAACGCGCGGCCGATACTCGAGAAGATGGGTCGAACGGTTCGTCACTTTGGACCGCACGGTGCAGGCCAAGCAACGAAGGCCACCAACCAGATCATGTGCGCGGGCATCATTCGCGCCGTTGGCGAGGCGATGGCGTTCGCTCATCAACAAGGCTTACCGCTCGAGCGCGTAGTCGAAACACTCGGGCAAGGCGCAGGATCTTCGTGGTACTTCGTGAACCGCGCGCCCAATATGATCCGTGGCGAATACCCGGCTGGATTTCGCATCAAACTGCACGAAAAAGATTTGCGTATCTGTCGCGACATGGCCGCTGCCAGCGGCGTCGCTCTGCCAGTGGTCGAAGATGTGCTGCGCGAGTATGCAGAACTGATCGCGCGCGGTTACGGCGATGAAGATATCTCCGCGATCCATCGTTTGAAGGCCGAGCTCTTCGCACGATGATCTACGCCATATGATCCGCTTTACCAAGATGCATGGTCTCGGCAACGACTTCGTCGTATTCGAGACCGCCGCCGATGCCAGCCTGCCTTCCGCCGAACGCTGGCGCGAGTGGTCGAATCGAAAGACTGGAATCGGTTTTGATCAGGCGCTCGTGATCCAACCCGCTCGTAGCGCCGACACACTCGCCTACTACCGCATCTTCAACACCGATGGCGGCGAGGTCGAACAATGCGGCAACGGTGCGCGCTGTGTTGCCGAATGGTTGCGACGACAACGCAAGCTCAGCGGACCGATCCGCCTTGAGAGCCGCGGTGGCATCATCGAAGCGCGCTTCGACAGCAATGGGCTGGTCTCGGTCGACATGGGCGAGCCGCGCTTTTTCGACGATGACGAAATCGGACTCTCCATCGATGCGATGACGATTCGTTTCACCCGCGTGTCGATGGGGAATCCACACATCGTCATCTGGGTTCCCGACATCCATTCGGCACCGATCGCAGAGCTCGGCCCGATACTCGAATCACATCCGATGTTTCCGCAAAAAACCAACGTCGGATTTCTACAGTTCGTCGATCGTGAGCATGCGCGCTTACGCGTATTCGAGCGCGGTGTTGGCGAGACACTCGCCTGTGGCACCGGTGCCTGTGCTGCGATGGCCGTTGGTCGACGTGATGGGCGCTTCGCAGCCACCGTCGCAATCGATCTGCCGGGCGGCCGCTTGTCACTGCGCTGGGAAGGCCCTGGATCACATTTATGGATGACGGGACCCGCCGTGGTCGCGTTCGAAGGTTCAATCGAGGATTGATCGATGCAGGATGAGCAAGTTATCGAATTTTTGAAGCAGCATCCGGACTTTCTGCAAAAGCACCCGGAGGCACTCGATCACCTCGTGCTACATCACGAAGCTGGTGAAGGTGCAGTTTCTTTGATGGAACGCCAAATCAAAGTCTTGCGTGAGCGTCAGGCCGCTAATCGCGAAAAACTCGCTGAGTGGGTTCGCGTCGGTCGTGAAAACGATGCCATCGCAGAACGTATGCATCACTTCACGCTGACTTTGATGCAAGCGCATGACGAAGCCGATCTCATCGCGCGCGTACATGCTTCGTTGCGGACCGATTTCGATATCGTCTCGGTACGGCTGCTGGTCGATCCAGAGACACGTCCAGACGTCGAGACCTTATTGCCGGCTGCTCGTACGCGCTGTGGTCACTTTGTACTCGAGCAGCGACGGATCGTCTTCGGTGACGAAGCCGAATCCATCGCCTCAATGGCGCTCGTTCCGGTTGGGCCTGCCGCCAGCCTCGGCGCGTTGGCGCTCGGCAGCATCGATGCCGAACGCTTCACGCCCGCAATGAGTACCGATTTCCTCGCCCGAATGGGCGAACTGCTCGGCGCTGCCCTGTTGCGCTGTCGTATACAGGCGGCGTGAACCCGACGGCACTGGAGTGGGTCGAAAAATTCGTCACGCATCTATCGCGTGAACGGAGGGTGTCGCCGCACACCACCCTAAACTATCGACGTGAGATCGAGTCCCTCGCGCAATGGTGTGATCAGCAAAAAATAGACAACTGGGCATCACTGGATGAGCAACATATCCGCTCGTTTGCCGCTCGCTCGCATGCCGCCGGCCTCGCTCCACGCAGTATTCAACGTCGTCTGTCGGCGACGAGGAGTTTTCTTCGCTATCTGCAGCGGGAGCGCGTGATAACACATAGTCCGGCCGGTGACGTCCGTGCCCCCAAAGCCCGTCGCCCACTACCGCGAACCGTGGATGCCGATCAAATGACTCGTCTGCTGGAGATCGTCGGCGACGACGCTCTCGCCAAACGAGATCGCGCCGTCATGGAGCTCTTTTATTCATCGGGTCTACGCCTCGCGGAATTGTTGGGGCTCGATCTGCATGACCTCGACCTAGCTGATCGCACCGTGCGAGTCACCGGCAAAGGCAACAAGGTGCGGATACTGCCCGTCGGCCGAAAAGCCTGCGACGCATTACAAGCATGGCTCACGGAGCGCACCTCCATGGCTCCAGCGGATGAGAAAGCCATCTTCGTTGGCCGCAATGGCGGCCGTCTCGGCGCCAGAACCATCCAGAAGCGAGTCGCCGCTTGGGCAAGACGCCAGGGACTACCGGTACATGTCCATCCGCACCTGTTCCGACATTCCTTCGCCTCGCACCTGCTCGAGTCGAGCCAGGACTTGCGTGGCGTCCAGGAGTTGCTCGGCCACGCCGATATCGCAACAACGCAGGTCTACACTCACCTTGATTTTCAGCACCTCGCCCGCATCTATGATCAAGCCCACCCTCGGGCGCGAAAGAAGTGAGCTCCATGGCTGAAGGTTTCAATCCGCACGGCACCACCATCCTCGGTGTCCGTCGCGACGGTATCGTCGCCATCGGCGGCGACGGACAGGTTACGCTCGGCAATACCGTCATGAAGGGCAACGCCCGCAAAGTCAGACTGCTCGGCAACGGCAAGGTCATCGGCGGCTTCGCCGGCGGCACGGCTGACGCCTTTACCTTGTTCGAACGCTTCGAGGGCAAGCTCGATAAATTCGGCAACCTGACGCGAGCCGCCATCGAACTTGCCAAAGATTGGCGCTCTGATCGCGCCCTGCGCCGACTCGAAGCGCTACTGTTAGTCGGTGATCCGCAGAAGCTACTCGTCATCTCGGGTAATGGCGATGTCATCGAGCCTGAGCACGATCTCGTCGCGATTGGTTCGGGTGGCGCCTTTGCACAGGCTGCCGCACAAGCCCTGATCAACAATACCGACCTTAGCGCTCGCGACATCGTTTCGCGTTCACTCAACATTGCAGCCGACATCTGCATCTATACGAATCGCAACCTCGCAATCGAGGAGCTCGGATCATGAGTGTGCTGCCTGCTGAATTGACCCCCAAGGCGATCGTCGCCGAGCTCGATCGGCATATCGTCGGTCAAGATGCGGCCAAAAAATCGGTGGCCATTGCGCTACGAAACCGTTGGCGACGCATGCAGGTTCGCGAAGATCTGCGCCCCGAGATCACACCAAAAAATATCCTGATGATTGGCCCTACGGGCTGCGGCAAGACCGAAATTGCGCGTCGCCTGGCACGCTTGGCCAAAGCGCCATTCGTGAAGGTCGAGGCGACCAAGTTCACCGAGGTCGGCTATGTCGGACGAGATGTCGACTCGATCATCAAGGATCTCGTCGAGCTTGCCGTCAAGCTAGAGCGCGAGGAAGCACTCGCGCGCGCCCGTGATGGTGCTGCGGACGCTGCGGAGGAGCGCATTCTGGATGCACTGCTTCCTAAACCTCGCTTGATGGGATTCTCTACGGACGAACCCGTCGCTCCGCGTGATGCTGAGACCCGCCAGAAATTTCGCAAGATGCTGCGTGAAGGCCAGCTCGATGATCGCGAGATCGAAATCGAGTTGCGCAATCCGGTGCTCGGGATGGAAATCCTCGCGCCGCCCGGCATGGAAGAGATGCAACAACAGCTCCAATCCATGTTCCAGAATCTCGGCGCTGGTAAAGGCCGCTCTCGGAAACTGAAAATTCGAGAAGCGCAAAAACTGCTACTCGAAGAAGAAGCATCCAAACTTCTCAATGAGGAAGAGCTGCGCGCCAACGCCGTTCGGAACGCGGAGCAGAATGGCATCGTGTTCATCGACGAGATCGATAAGGTATGCCGACGACAAGACAGCTATGGCGCCGATGTCTCACGCGAAGGCGTGCAACGAGATCTGCTACCGCTCGTCGAAGGCTGCACCGTGAATACGAAGTATGGTCCGATCAAAACCGATCATGTTTTGTTCATCGCATCGGGCGCCTTTCACGTCGCCAAGCCTTCCGATCTCATTCCGGAGCTGCAAGGGCGTTTTCCGATACGGGTTGAACTCACATCGCTCGGCGTAGAGGATTTCGTGCGCATCCTGACGGAACCCAACGCCTCGCTCACGACGCAGTATGCCGCGCTACTCGAAACCGAAGGCGTGCATGTCAACTTCGTCGCAAGTGGTGTTAGGCGTTTGGCCGAAATCGCCTTTCACGTCAATGAACGCACCGAAAACATCGGTGCTCGCCGCTTGCACACCGTGATGGAGCGACTACTCGAAACGCTGTCGTACGAAGCCGCTGATCGTTCCGGTGAGAAAATCGACATTGATGCCGCCTATGTCGACGCCCATCTCGAAGCCTTGTCGCAAGATGAGGATCTAAGCAGGTTCATTCTTTGAGTTTCGCGTGAGCGACGATTTGGCTCTCGCAGCGATCGTTTTGCTGATTGCCGCGATGCCAGCGTCACTGGCGTTCCTGCTTTTGGCCGATGTAGTCAAGCTCGAAGGCCCGGGCAGAAAAAGGCGCTGGATTCGAAACGCGCTGTGGCTCGCCGCTATTCCGCTTAGTGTGCCGCTGTTCTATTCGCTATGGAGCGCTGCGGGCGCAGCCCATCTCGAGCCTCTCTGCCAAGCTTACGCAACTCCTGAGTTGCGCAGAGAAACGCCAACGCCACGCGAACTGCTGCAATTGAAGACGTCCCGCGTTATCCATCATTCGAACTTCTGGTTCGAGGTCTCCATGGATCGTTATGAAGTCATCGATCGACGATACGGCACGATCATCGCTGTGGCTGACGAACTCTGGATCGATGCAGGTCGTGCTCGCCACCACTGCGGCGTGATCAGCGGGCCATTACCCGTCAGCACGAGCGGTGATACAAACAGCAAACTCGAACAATTCCTGCGTCAAGTTGCGCGCGGCAAACCTCGCGCCTGAACAGTTCAATTGCGATTAACCCACTTGCGGTCAACCGAGGAAGCCGAGATCTCGCGTCGCAAATGCGCCGATGTTCGGCGCGACCTTGGGCAAGTCACTTGCCCCCACACCGAACCACGAAGCCAAAGTGGCAGCATATTGATCGGCTGAGGTCGTCGGAATGAAGCGGCCGCCACCGACATCCAGTGAGCTGCCGATTTCTAGCAGTGGATATTGGCCATAGATTCGCCCGCCACGAACGGCGCCACCGGCGACCAACTGAATGCCACCCCAGGCGTGGTCTGAACCGTCGCCGTTCGAGGTCAGCGTACGACCAAAGTCCGACTGAGTGAATAGCGTGACCGAGTTCTCCATGCCCATCTCGGTCAGTGCGTCGTAGAAACTTTTGATGCCGTTACTGACGGTGGCGAGCAAGCCTGGCTGATCGGCCATCAGATCATCGTGCTGATCGAAGCCGCCCAAAGAGACGAAGAAAATCTGTCGCGACAATGACAGACTCGTACGTACAGATATCAACTTGGCCACGGTTCGTAGTTGCGTCTGCAAACCGGAGAGCGTCATGCCCGTGTTGGGCAGCGCGGAAAAATCGCGCGCGGTGGCCAGCGATCCATTGACGCGATCGGCGAACTGCACCGCGCGCTGCTGAATAGTCGCGTAGCTGCGTTCGTAAACGGTGTTGCTCTTACTCGCGAGCGCTGCCGTCAAACTGGCTTCAACGGCACCACGACGACCTAGGCCCACTCCAGAGGTGGCGAAACCGGTAAAGTTGGTCGCACCCGCGGCGCCCATCACGTAGGGACGCGCAATTTCACCAGCTTGGAAGTAGGTCTGACCTGCCAACGATACATTCAGCGAAAGCTGTTGACTCGCTACCTGCGCATTCAAGACATCGGCGACCCGACCCGCCCATCCGGATTTCGAGATCGTCCTGCCACGCAAGCTGTGCCACTGATCCTGCTGATCGTTGTGCGAAAACAATTGCGGCGGCAGAGCATGGCCACTCGTCGCTGCAGACTGATAGTGCGCTTTCGTCGTCGGACGCAGCAGCGGCCCCATGTTGGCCATGACCGCCAAGCGACCCGACTGAAATAACTCGCGCGCGCCGGTCATCGATGGATGAAATCCGTAGGTTGGATCTCCGCTCGTTTGCCCGTCGTACATGACCGGCAACAACGCGGCGCGATCGACTGCAAGGCTCGAGGCCGTGCCACCCCCGCGCGAGCGCGAATAGGCGTTGTATTCAGCGGTGCTCGTCGGCACGAACATGTTCCAGGAATCGTTGCCGCCGAAGAGAAAGAGACAGACCAAAGCCTTGTAGTCGCCGAAACCCCCGACGCCCGTCATCTGGGCATCGAGTGTGCCAACCGTGCGGCCGAAGGCGTATGCGACGCCGCCAGCAGTGGCCGCTTTCAGAAATCGTCGTCGTTGCCGATTCATGGGTATCGTCCTGAACGTCAACGCTGTAACGCGTAGCTGGATGAAGTAAGAATGAGATAGAGCGCATCGCCGACTCGGGTGGCTTGCGCGGTGGTCGGATTGGTCGCAGGGATGGTCGTACGTTCCACTTGTGTTTTGATTGCTGCTCGCAGTTCCGCCGATAACAAGCCGGGATCACCAAGCAAGCGCGTAGCAATACGATCGATCAGGCCATCCGGATTGCTTGCCAGCGGCAAGTCGTTCGAAATATCGATATAGACATCATCGACATTCAAGCGTGCCGTATTCAGATGAGTGCGCGTCGTGACTTGCGTCCAAAAGAAATTCGTCGTCTGGGTGTTGAGATACTCCGTCGCTAGTTGCATCTCGGGCGCAACTAGTCCGGCATCGGCGATCTCTCCAGGCGGCGCATAAAACGGGCTGAAAAAATTGAATACAGATGGGGAAGAACCCTGAGCCTGCCCAAAGGTGCCACTCGAGCCACCTGAGAAGTTGCGAGCCGCGCCCAATTTTTCGCCGCCGGAGCGCGCATCGTATGCTCGCCACAGTTGAGTCAGTCTCAGCAGCGGCTCTTTGAGCTTGCCAGCAGTCGCAGCTGCATTGCCGCTTGGCGTCGTTCGGGCTTCCGCGTCGAGCAAAATCGCTCGCACCACCGCTTCGAGATTGCCGCGACGCCCCGACCCATCATTATTGAACTTTTCGGCGACGCGCTGCACATATGCCGATGAGGGATTACTCGTCACCAATTTTTGGATGAGCTGTTTCGAAATAAAAGGCGCGACATTCGGGTGATTGAAAACGTTGTCGAGTGCCGAGCGCAGATCGCGTTCGCCGCCTTGATTGGCTGGAATGAGACCGCCGCTCAATGCGACGCCACTGTAACTCAACAGGCGCTTCTCACCAGACTCGTGCTGCGCCTCGAACAACTGCATCGGCTTGATTTGGTTATATCCGGTAACGGGAGCCGCCTGTGGTCGTGTGTTTGCAAAGGTGCAGGTCGGAGTCGTCGTCGGACAAGCCCATTTCCAACCGGTAAATACGCGCGCAAAACCTTCGATGATGTCTTGGTTGTAGGTCGGGATCGGCTGCCCAGTCGCGTCGCGCTTGATCGTGCCATCGAGATTGAGCTCAACTAGACCGATGCTGAAGAGCTGCATCATTTCGCGTGCGTAATTTTCATCTGGACGAAGATTCGTACCAGAAACAGCACGCTGATTACCGAGCATCGAAAGATAGATACCCATCGCCGGATGCAGGGTCACCTGCTCCAGCAAGTCGCGGTAATTGCCGAAGGCGTTTCGCGCGAGCATGTCGTGGAAGTCAGCCGTCGCGTTCGGCAGATTTTGCAGTGCACCAATTTGCGATACGACGAAAATTTCGGACAGAGCGAAGGCCACGCGTTGGCGCAACTGATCTTCACCGCGCACTGCATTCGCGAACCAGGTTTCGAGGCGGATCGCATTCAAACTACTGACATTGAATCCCATGGGCACAGGATTCGGGTAGGCTGCTTCGACGGCCGGCAACAACAAAGAGGTTGGCTTGGTGATCTGCGCATCGATCCAACGCGCGTAGGCATTCGACGAGTCGCCGAGTGCGATCAAGGCTCGAGACGTATCTTCGGTCGCACCGAAAGTCGCCTGATTGAGAAAACGAAATGCATCGCTCGTCGAGACCGGGGGATTGCTCGGCGCGGCGCCGCTGCCGCCTAACGAGAAACTGGTTCCGGAACCGGAGCCGCCGCCACCGCAAGCCGTGAGTGCGGCAAACACTAAGCCAAGCAGTAATCGCCTCATGTAGCTTAGGCTATGACGAATCGCCGAATCTTGGCTAGAGGTTAGCGCGAAAAGTTTGGCAAAGATGGCAACAGAGTTGCCGCTCGATCAGGAATGGAACTGCGCCGCAAGCAGATCGAGCCGTTGCTCGAAAGCGCTGGCGCTCGGCAACAACAAGCAGCCGGGCGGCACTTCTTCCGGCGACAGCGCACGCGCAGCGAAACCTCCGACCCACACCTCGCACTTGCCCACTAGCAACTCAGCGAGTCTGCGTAACTGCTGCAATGCCGGCACTTCGTTTTCGGGCATCACCAAAGAGACGAGTACCGCGCATGCATCGACTTCAAGTGCGAAACGAGCGAGCTCTTCGGCGGGGCAATCGACACCGAGATAGTGCGTACGAAAACGACGCGTCGCGGCGAGCCAACTGCACATCAAGATACCGAGTTCATGTCGCTCGCCGGACAAAGTCGACAACACCAGACACGGGCCGTTATCGGAGCGCAGATATCCACGCGAAACCGAGATGATCAACCGACGGACGATATCCGTCGTCATATGCTCTTGGGCGATCGACACTTCACCGCGGTGCCAGCGCTCACCAACCTCTTGCACCAGAGGCACGAGCACCGTGTTGACTACTTCGTTCGGCGGCAACAACGCGACAGCCGAGGTCAACACCTCTTCGACGCCCGACGGGTCGGAATGGGTGACCGCATCGAGTGCACGCTCGACGAAAGACTGACCGCGCGAGGGGCCAGGCCGGGCTTGACCGCCCGAATCGGCAACTAGCTTGGCGAGCTCCTCCTCATCGAGAGCCGCGAGTCGGCTGATCGTATGTCCAAGCTCGGTCGCGGTGCGTAGCAAACGCAATCGGGCCACGTCCGCTGCCGAGTACGTTCGTCGACCCGAACCATCGCGGGACGGTCGAACGACCTCGTACCGGCGCTCCCAGGCCCGCAAGGTCTCCACCGTTAAGCCTGTCGCCTGCGCGACCGCCTTGATGGTGAATTGGCCTGTAGATCCCATGGCTGCCGGTTTGTTCATCATTTGTCCATGTTGTGTACAGCCATTAGCTGTACAACATCTTGACAAACTTTCCAGCCGATGTCACTATCTCGTTGTCGAATAGATTCGCGTACGCAGGATCGCGGTACGCCCCAACACTTAAACGGAGTACTGCCATGATTCGCTCATTCACTCGCAAGGCCGCTTTTGCCGCCTGTTTGTCATTTTTAACGGCCGCGTCGGCTTACGCCGGCAGCCCGACGGTTCTCGATGTCGCCAAGCAAAAGGGTAACTTCAACACCCTCGCCAAGGCCATCGAGGTCGCCGGCCTCCAAGACGCGCTCAACGCCCAGGGCCCGGTCACGATTTTCGCACCGACCGACGAGGCCTTCGCGAAGCTGCCGCCGGAACAGCTCGAGTCACTGCTGCGCCCTGAGAACAAGGATCAGCTCGTGAAGATCCTGACCCGCCACGTGGTGCCGGGCAAGGCGCTCGAGGCGGATGATCTCAAGCGCACCCGTAGCGCCAAGACCGAGGGCGGCGACGACGTTAAGGTCGAGCTCGTGCGCGGTCGCCTGCGCGTCGACGGAGCCCGCGTAACGGGCGACTACAACGCCGCCAACGGTGTCGTGGTTGCAGTCGACAGCGTGCTGCTGCCGAACTGAGCAAACCAACGCTCGGGTCATGGATGACCCGACAGCAGGGATGCTGAACGTCCATGGACGACACGGCCGGGTGGTGCGAACCACCCGGCCGTGGACATTTTGGGACCTAAAAATCCAATCCGCCTGGCGAGCAATTACGTCATCACGGTCAGGGATGATTCGACGGCATCGCTAACATGCGGTGATGTTTCTCACCACGACCGTCGGCAGTCTGCCGAAACCCGATTGGCTCGCTGAGCCCGAAAAACTCTGGGCAGCATGGCGGCTCGACGCCGCGCAATTGCAAGCCGGTAAACAACGAGCCGCTCTGCAATGGCTGCGCGAACAAGAACGTCCTGGCATCGACATCGTCGGCGATGGCGAACAATTTCGAATCCACTTCGTGCACGGCTTTCTCGAGACACTCGAGGGCATCGATTGGAACCTGAAAACGCCGATGGGGATCCGCAACAATCGTTACATTGCAGAAGTGCCAACGGTGACGGCACCGCTTAGACGCCGCGCTGCCGTCCACGTAGCCGATGCCGCTTTCATGCGTTCCCAAACCACGCGCGCCTTGAAGGTCACACTACCCGGTCCGATGACGATCTGTGACACCTTGGCCGATGCTCACTACGGGCGACGTGCCGACATGGCATTACGTTTCGCCGAAATGCTCAACGAAGAGGCGCACGAACTCGAGGCTGCCGGAGCAGATGTCATCCAGTTCGACGAGCCGGCATTCAACGTATTTCTCGATGAGGTGGGAGACTGGGGTATTGCCGCGCTAGAGCGCGCCATGCAGGGCCTGAGGGCAACGACCATCGTCCACATTTGTTATGGCTACGGCATCGAAGCCAATGTGAAATGGAAGTCCTCGCTCGGTGATACGTGGCGCCAATACGAAACCATCTTTCCCTGGATCAATGCGAGCGGCGTCCAGCAGGTATCGCTCGAGTTCGCAGGTTCACGTGTGCCGCCCGACCTGATGCGACTGCTACCTGACAAGACACTTCTGGTTGGGGCCGTCGAAGTCTTGCCCGGTAAACTCGAAAGCGCCGAGGAAGTGGCTGCCAATATCCGTGCTGCAGCCAAACATGTCGACTCAGATCGTCTGATCGCTTGTACCAACTGTGGTATGGCCCCGTTGTCGGCGGAGCTCGCTCGCGGCAAGCTGCACGCCTTGGGCCGAGGCGCCGTGCTCGCCCGTCGACGCTGAAGGAACAAGATGGATCTGCAGTTACGTGACAGCAAAGTGGTGTTGTGTGGCGCCACTGGCCTCCTCGGAACCACCATTGCACTCGAGCTCGCTCGTGAAGGCGCCAACATCGCCCTGCTTGGTCGAAATTCCAACTCTCTGGCAGCATTGAAAGCCGACGTTGAGGCCAGCGGCTCACCCGGTGCCATCGCGATCGAATGTCAACTCGATTCGGAAACATCCACTGATCAGGCCATACGCGCTGCGATCAAGGCACTGGGCGGCATTGATGTGTTCATATTTGCCGCGGGAGCCGCGCAGGGCGGTATCTTCTGGGAAATGGACGATGTGACCTGGAAGAGCAATCTCGAGATCAAGCTCTTCGGCGCTATTCGTGCGTTGCGCACCGTGGCACCTGCGATGATCGAGCGTCGCGCCGGTCGTATCGTAATGGTGGTTGGCAACTCGGCGAAGTTTCCGGAGCCGCGCATGTTGCCGGGCGCTGCAGCCAATGCGGCGCTGCTGGCTATCGTACGCGGTCTTGCCGAAGAACTCGGTCCACATGGCGTCTCGATCAATGCGGTCAACCCGGGTCCCGTGCGATCGCCGCGCTGGGACCGCCTGATGCAGGCTGCGGCTACCCGAGAAGGTGTCGACGTTGCAGCAGCCGAAACGCGCTTCCTCGAAAAGACGGCACTGCGCCGCTTAGGCTCTGCCGAAGAAGTCGCAACGCATGTTGTCTATCTCGCCTCGCCGCGTGCTGCGCATCTGACCGGCACTTCAATCACCATCGACGGTGGGAGCACCAAAAGTCCATGACCGATCAACTTGGCCCGCGTGGGCGCATTGCGATCGTCGTTCCTTCCACCAACACGAGCTGCCAACCCGAATCCGAACTCCTGCGTCCACGCGGCGTCAGCAATCATATCGCTCGCATCAGCATCCGCGAGCGGCCGCTAACGAGCGAACAGGCTTTCATGGAACACGTGCAAGCCATGCGTGATGGTATGCGCAGTGCAATTGATCAAGTCATCACGTGCCAGCCGACCCACGTCATTATGGGCGTCGCTCTAGAGGCCTTTTGGGGTGGCGTCAAAGCGGCAGATGAACTGCAAGCAGAACTGACCGCCCGAGCCGGCATCGGTGTTTCGATGGGCTCGACAGCAACCGTAGCGGCACTCGCCAAGCTCGGCGCGAAGCGTATCGCCGTGCTGACACCTCACCAACCACGGGGCGACGAGCAGGTTCGACATTATTTTGAAGAAGCCGGTTTCGTCATTCCTCGCTTGATCGGTCTGAAGTGCCCCTCGCCCGTGCAAATCGCGCACACCACGGCCACCCAGATCATCGACGCACTCAAGCAACTCGACGGTGACGATATCGATGCGATCGTGCAGGTCGGAACAAACCTCGCTGCAATCGAACTTTGTGCCCAAGCAGAGCGGTGGCTCGATAAGCCGGTACTCGCCATCAATGCTGTCACCTATTGGGATGCGCTGCGCCGCTCGGGTATCGAAGATTCGGTTCACGGCTGCGGCTTGGTGTTGGAACGATACTGATGACGATCGACGCCGATGTTGTGATCGTTGGCGGCGGGCCCGCCGGAATGGCGACGGCCTTGTTCTTGATCGATCACGGTATCGATGTGGTGCTACTCGAGCGTAGCGACAAACCCCACGCCGATCCCCGGGCCGCCACCTATCATCCGCCGACACTCGAAATGCTGGAAAAGTCTGGTGTGACGGCCGAACTACATCAACGTGGTTTGATCGCGAGACACTGGCAATTACGAGATCGACAAGCCGGACTGATCGCCGAATTCGATTTGGCCGTACTCGGCGAAGACACTCGTTATCCCTATCGGCTGCAGTGTGAACAACACAAGTTGGTCGAGATGATGCAGCGACGCGTGATGCAATCTCCGCATTCGCGAGTGCTGCATGGCGTCGACGTCGAAGCGATCAGCCAGGACGAATCCGGCGTGACCGTGCGGGCTCGCAAGGAGAACGGTGACTGCATCATCCGCGGTCGCTGGCTCGTCGGCGCCGATGGTGGACGTAGTATCGTCCGCAAGTCGCAAGACATCCCTTTCGAGGGTTTCACGTGGGCCGAACGATTTCTGGTGATCACTACCGATTTCGACTTTGCCAGACAAGGCTATGCGTTCAGCTCGTACACGATGGATCCCATCGAGTGGGTCGCCACATTCAAAATACCCGGCGACCGACCGCAGGGGCTTTGGCGCTGCGTCTTTCCGACGCATCCCGAGGAAAACGAAGCCGATTTACTCGATCATACGCATGCCGCAAATCGTCTTGCGGCGCTCTCGTCTGAGACACGCGGTAGCGCGGTCGTGCACACCAATCTTTATGCGGTGCATCAACGAGTCGCGAAAACCTATCGTCGCAACCGGGCCGTACTCGTGGGTGACGCTGCCCATGTCAATAACCCCTTGGGCGGCATGGGCCTGAACTTCGGCTTGCACGATGCCTATGAGCTTGCACCACGACTCGCAGCAATCGTCCGCGGTGATGCGGATCCCTCTAGTCTCGATGTATACGATCGACGTCGACGCAGCGTGGCCGAAAGTGTCTTGCAAGCGCAAACTATCGCAAACAAGAAACTACTCGAAGAGAAAAATCCGACGATTCGAGCAGAGCGGCAACAGGATCTGCGTGATACTGCGGCTGATCCAACTCGCGCTCGAGCCTATCTGCTACGCACCTCTATGATCGAAGGTCTGCGGGCAGCCACCCACATCCGCTAAACTTTGACGGATGTCTCGACTCGGACGCTATGCCTGGCCCTCCTTGATCATCTTGCTGGTGATGACGGGCTTCTTCGTCGACTTCATGCGCTTTGGCGGTCAGTTCCGTGAGCTGACGCCGCTAACGGCCACATATTGTCGCAACGTGGGACTACCGGGTAGCGCGGAAGATCTTCAGCTCGATCGCAGTCGCGGTATCGCATATCTGTCCGTGTTGGACCGGCGTGGCTTGGTCGAGGGGCTGCCTGTGACAGGTCAGCTCATGCAGCTGAATCTGAACAACACCGCGATGCCAGTGACGAACGCGGCACTCTCGCTCCCAGCCAACTTCCGGCCACATGGGATGTCGCTCTACCGTATGGGCGATGGCGCACAACGCCTGTTTGTTATCTCCCATCCGCCCGAAGCTACACACGCGATCGAAATTTTGGAGCAGCGCTCAAACGGACTCTTTCAACCGGTCGAAACCATCCTGAACGATTTGCTGGTTTCGCCCAATGCCATCGTCGGGGTGGGTCCACGCCAGTTCTATGCGGCTAACGATAAAGGCGCCGGCGGACTACTGACTCGACTGCGGGAACTGCTGTTTCGAGAAGGCTTCTCGACCATCGTCTACTTCGATGGTGAGCAGATGCGCATAGTGGCCAGTGACCTCAAAAGCGCCTCCGGTATGGCGATGAGCCCAGATGGGCTGACGCTGTACGTCGCCGAAACGTTCGGGCGCCGGGTCGCGATATTCGATCGAAACACCTCAAGCGGGGATTTGCGATTGCGGGAATATCTCGTGATCGATGGGGCTCCGGATAACCTGCAGGTCGACCCGGAAGGAGCGCTTTGGATCGCCGCCCATCCGAAATTGCTCGATCTCGTTCGTCATTTCGCAGACTCCGAGCATCCCGCGCCAACCCGCATCATTCGTTATCGAACCCGACCGGATGCTCCGCTAGTGGACGACCGTGTCGAAATCCGCGACATGTTCCTCGACCTCGGACAATCTGTTTCGGCTGGCAGCGTAGGTACACCTTTCGGGGGACAACTGCTGATCGGTTCGATCACGGAGCCCAAAGTGTTGACCTGTCGCCTGCCCGATAACGTCAGGCCAGAGAATACCGGGGTCGCACCATGAAGCTGAATCGTCGCCAATTCGTCGTCTCATCGGCTGTCGCTGCTGCCGTCAGCGGTCTGCAACCAATCGCCCACAGCGCAACCGGCTCCGGGGAACTCGACGTCATCGTCATCGGTGCGGGTCTCTCCGGGCTCGAAGCCGCGCTAACGCTTGAAGAAAGCGGCTTACGAACACTCACCTTAGAAGGGCGCAATCGGGTGGGCGGTAGAGTCTTCACGATGTTCGACATACCCGGACATCCGGAAGCGGGCGGCAATACCATTGCAAACGCCTACGGTCGCTGTATCGCAGCAGCCGCTCGCCACAAGATCGATATCGTCAATCTTGCACCGCGACTGTTTGCCAATCGTGCGGGGCAGGAACTCTTCTTAGGTGGTGAGCGCGTACAAATCAAAGATTGGGCCACCCACGCGCGCAACCCCTTCAGCGGCGAGATGAAAAAACTCGCGCCCTGGAGCTGGGCCGACGCCATGTTCAAACAGCACATGCCATTTCGAGATCTCGAGAACTGGCACGACGCCAAACATGCGCAATACGATATTTCCGTACATGAGTTTCTGAGCTCGCACGGTGCCGACGATGCGATGATCCGCCTCGGCTTCGATACCAACATCGCCTATGGAACGACGGCGCACGACGTGTCGTTGCTGCAGCAAGCGTTCTCGGATAACTGGCAGAACGTCAATCGCGGAGCTGTCACGGCATTTTCACGTACCGGCGCTGCCAACGTCGTACCGTCAGGCCCTGCCGCAGCAGGTGCCCCGCCGGCTGGCGCCCCGCCCGGGCTACTCATCGGCGCCTTCAAAGGTGGTAATCAAAATCTGCCGATCGCCATGGCCAAAGCGCTCAAAGGCGATCTACTCTTGAACAAGCGTGTCGTCGCCATCAACGTCGACGATCGAAGTGCTGAAGTGATCTGCAATGACGGTACTCGTTATCGCGCCAAGGCCGTGGTGTGTTCGATGCCTTTCTCGACGCTGCGTCACGTCGCGATCTCACCGCTACCCGAGCCAGTCAAAAATAAGGCGATTCAAACGCTCGGTCATATTCCGATCACGCAGTTTCACATCATCGCCAAGAAGCCCTTCTGGGAAATGGACGGGTTGTCACCATCGATGTGGACCGATGGGCCACTCGGGCTCGTGCTTGCTCAAAAATTCGGCAAGACCGACGATGAGGTCACGAGCCTGACCGTCTGGTGTCGTGGGCTCAACGGGCTGTATGTCGACCGTTTCGGTACCGAAGCGGGCAAGCAACTCATCATCTCCGAGTTTGAACGATTGCGGCCCGCTTCAAAGGGCTTGCTCAGCGTCGCAGCCGTTCACTCATGGACGACTGACCCCTTCGCAGCCGGCGATTGGGCGATCTTTCAACCTGGCCAAGTGCGAGAACTTCGTGCCGCAATCGCTACCCCGCACCAACGGCTCTTCTTCTGCGGTGAGCACACTGCGATTGGCAGTCGCGGCATGGAAGGTGCGCTCGAATCAGCTGAACGCGTTTCGCTGGAAGTGCTGGCCGCAACCGCCTAAGCGAGCGCTTAGGCCGGGTTCACCGGCGGCTGTTTCCTGCGCCACAGGATCAACCACCAGAACCCGAAGAAGCTAAGCGTCATAAAGCAGAATTCGTGCATACCCCAGCGCTCGACGCCGATGCGGGCGATTTGCTCGAAGAAAATAAAGGAAACGGTGAATACGACACTGCCTAGCAAGGCTGCGACTTTCCAGCCGAACGAACGCTGACGTCCGCGCATGCCGATCACCCACCAAGCCGTCACGAAAAAGACGGTGTAAAGATTGATCAGGATGAGCCAGATTGGCGGAGGCGCCTTGAGCCAGTAATGGTTCACCCAAAAAGCACCCGCACCGAAGAACGTCAACAACACGTAGCGCCACTCTTCTAGCGGCGCTTTCAGTACTCGCTCCCACATCAAGACGAGGAGAATGTAGACGGTCCAAGTGCCGAACAAGAGCTCGTAAAACTGCACCTTGCCTTGCCAAGCATCATCGAGCGGTGGCATCCACATGTCGAACCCCCTCTTCATGTTGTTGTTTGCCGAAGTGAAAGTTAGCTCGGCATCCTGCTCGTGACCGCAAAATTCATCTATTTGACCAACAGTTGGAACGGGACCTCGTCGAGGGGTATCCTCGCGCCTCACACGGGGATACACCCGGAATCCGGAGAGGGGACGCTCATGCCGAATGCAGGCATCACGGGCTGGGGCAAATGTCTGCCACCAGCAGCACTCAGCAATAACGACATCGCGACCTTTCTCGATACCTCGGACGAATGGATCACGACTCGAACAGGTATCAGCGAGCGTCGTATTTCGCATGTTCCTCTCGCCGACATGGCGCATGTCGCAGCCGAACGAGCCCTCGCTTGCGCCGGATTGAGCGGCAAAGATATCGAGCTCATCGTTTTCGGAACGACGACGCATGACGATCAGTGCCCGAACATGGCCTCGGGTTTGCAGCAACGGATCGGCGCCGACGGCTGCGCTGCGATGGACGTAAACACCGCCTGCACTAGCTTTCTCTACGGGCTGTCCACCGCAACCGCCATGATTCGTAGCGGTGTCGTTCGTTCAGCTTTGGTTGTCGGCGGCGAACGCATCGCTCCTTATATGAATTGGGATGATCGCAACGTCTCGGTGCTCTTCGGCGATGGCGCTGCCGCCGTCATCCTGCAAGCGACAGATGAAGAGTCCGGCGTCATGCTGGAAAAGCTCGGCTGCTACGGAGAGGCACGCGATATCCTGCGCATCCACGGCATCGGCGGCGCGTACGTACATCAAGATCGACTCACCGGGGTGACGGAGTGGCAATTCGAAGGTCAAGAGATCTTCAAGAAGGCCGTCACAGGAATGGGCGGCGCCTGTGAAGACGTGCTGCGACGCGCCGGTAAAACGCCCGATGAAGTTGATCTCGTCATCCCCCATCAAGCTAACCTGCGCATCATCGAGTATGTCGCCAAGCGCGCCAACGTGCCGATGGATCGCGTCTTCGTGAATGTGCAGCGATATGGAAACATGTCGGCGGCGACAGTGCCCGTTGCCTTGTGCGAGGCTCTCGAACAAGGCCGCATCAAGTCCGGGTCACTGCTATTGATGCCGGCATTCGGCGGCGGACTGACCTTTTGTGCGCATCTGGTACGTTGGGGTGCACGTACTCAACCGATCGGTTCGTCGTCGATCGATCTACCGCCGTCGCCCTATTCTGCACTCGAACTTGTACAACGTTACCGACGCTCGAAAGGTCATGCATTGACATGAGCATGAGTTCAGCGAGTCCGCCAAGTCGCGCCATGCTGCCCGTCGTGGCTATGGCGCTCTTCATCGACTCGCTGGGTATCGGAATCATCATTCCGATCGCACCACAATTGGTAATGGAGCTCTCCGGCGCTACGTTGGCAGAAGCAGCGCCGATCGCGGGATGGCTGACGCTGGCCTATGCATCGATGCAGTTCATCTTTTCACCCATTCTCGGCAATCTCAGCGATCGTTACGGACGAAAACCCATCCTGTTGGCCTCGCTCGCCGCATTGTCCGTCGACTATGTCTTGATGGGTCTCGCACCAACACTAGCTTGGCTGTTTATCGGTCGCATCATCGCCGGTATTGCGGGCGCAACATTCGCGACAGCCAATGCCGTAGTGGCTGATCTCATTCCGCATGCAGAGCGAGCCAAATATTTTGGCCTCAACGGTGCGGCTTGGGGCATGGGCTTCATCGTCGGACCCGTGATCGGCGGCTTGCTCGGCGGCTATGGATCACGCGTACCGTTTTTTGCAGCGGCCGTATTCACGGCGCTGAACTTCTTGATCGCGATCATCGTGCTGCGCGAAACGCTGCCCACCACCCAACGGCGTGCTTTCTCGGTTCGCCGTGCCAACGTACTTGGTGCATTGAAATCGTTGCGCGTGATTCCCGGTGCCGCTCTATTGCTGGTCGTACTCTTCTTCTATCAGATCGGCCACGACACACTACCCTCCACCTGGACTTGGACCGTCATGGCCAAGTTCGACTGGACGGAGCGGGACGTTGGGCTTTCGCTAGCCGCACTGGGTCTCGGTACTGCGGTCGTGCAGGGTGGCTTGGTGGGTATGTTCACCCGCAAGTTGGGTGAACATCGCACCGCGATCATCGGTATGACCGGAGGAGCGCTCGGCTTTCTCGGCTACGCCTTCGCAAGCTCACCGGCGATGTTGTTCGCGAGTATTCCGCTCGGCTGCTTGCTCGGGCTCACCATGCCATCGATCCGCGCCATGCTATCTCGACGAGTACCGGCCAACGCACAAGGGGAGCTGCAAGGTGCGATCAGTGGCATCGTGAGCTTCACGGCGATCGTGGCGCCGTTTGCGATGACCCACCTGTTCAGCATCGCCACGAGCCGCTTCGATTTTGCCGGCGCTTCGTTTTTCGCGGCAGCCTTCGTGCTGCTGGCTGGCGCGATCATGCTACTGCGACGAGGCCCGATCACGTCCGTTTAAACTGGGATCGGATCCGACGCCACCAAAAAAACAAGGCCCACCGGATTTCTCCGACGGGCCTTGCGACCTGTGCCTGTAAAGCCGGGTGTCTTTTACTTCTTGGACGTCTTTTTGGCTGCGCGCTTCTTGGCGCGAACCGGATCCTTCGGACGAGTCTTGCCGAAAGAACCTTGATAAATCTTGCCGCGACGGCTTCTGCTATCTCCCTTACCCATCTAGCTCTACTCCACTGGTTTAAACCGTTGTCGAAGTGGCAAGTGTAGGACACTCAACGGTAGCGCGCCAACAAGCGTGCGAGACCGGCCGCTCCCGGATGTAGCTGCGAGTAGGGAATCTGGTTCAAGGGCTGCTCCGGCGTTCGGCTGAGGGCATGGAACTCGGTCTCCGCCGTCGAACGGCAGTGCAACAGCCCGGTCAGATATTCGCCGCGGGTAATGTGCTGCTGCACATAGTCGTAGGCGCGATGAGCGTCCGTCGGATCGTAATCCTCAGCGAGCTTGCGGAGCACCACCCGATTGCCGTCATGCAGCGTCACGGCCGTCGACTCGCCAGCGGCGTAGTCGGTACGGATTTCCTGGCGCAGTGGTACGAAGTCGGCTTCGACGATCGGTTCGTAATGCTCGCGCGTATAGGCGTAGCTCTTGGTCGAGCCGTCATGATCATTGAATGTGACACAGGGCGACAGCACGTCGATCAGTGCGAAACCCGGATAATTGAGCCCCGCTTGGATGAGCGGCACCAATTGCTGCTTATCACCCGAAAAGCTGCGCGCAACGAAGCCTGCGCCCAGGTTCATCGCCAGTAGCACGGGATCGATCGGGGGCTGCTGATTGACTTCGCCCTTTTTGGCCTTCGTACCAATATCCGCCGAAGCGGAAAACTGACCTTTAGTCAGACCGTACACACCGTTGTTCTCGATGATGTACAGCATGTTGAGATTGCGCCGGATCGCGTGACAGAACTGCCCAAGGCCGATTGACAGAGAATCGCCATCACCCGAGATACCGATATAGTAAAGATCCCGGTTGGCAGCATTAGCGCCGGTCGCGATCGAGGGCATGCGACCGTGAACGGAATTGAAGCCGTGTCCGCCATTGACGAAATAGGCTGTCGTCTTTGAGGAACAACCAATACCGGAGAGTTTGGCGAGATTTTCGGGGCGAATCGAAATCCCCCAGCAGGCCTCAGTGATTGCTGCGGTGATCGAATCGTGGCCACAGCCAGCGCAGAGTGTCGATAAGGATCCTTCGTAATCCCGTCGTGTGAGCCCGAGGTCGTTGAGCGGCAAATCCGGGTGACGGATTTTCGGCTTCGGAATGAACGTCATGATACGACCCCCACAACTGACCGCTGACCCTCAGCCAAATCCGCGAGCACGCCATCCACGATGAAAGCCGATGAGACCGGCAGACCGCTGTAGTGCAACAAAGAGTGTAGTTTCGCTTTCTCGACTCGAGTTTCGAGAATCAGCAAGGATCGAAACTGGGCATCCCGGTTCTGCTCTACAACATAGATGCGATCGTGGGATTCGAGAAAACCCTCGACATCCTCGCCAAAGGGAAATCCACGTACTCGCAGATAATCGAGTTTGATGCCCCGTTGTGCGAGCACATCAAGCGCTTCACGAATCGCGCCATCGCAACTGCCAATCGACACAATCGCGACTTTTGCTTTGCCATCTCCCTGCAAAATGGCTTTAGGTATGTAGTCTTTTGTCGTCGCAAATTTTCGCGTCAACCGATCCATCACCACCTGGTACTCGGCTGCGTCTTCGGTGTAAGTGCCGAACTGCGTATGCCCTGAGCCGCGCGTGAAGTAAGCACCCTTCGGATGCACGCCGGGCAAAGTGCGATACGTGATGCCATCTTCGTCTTTATCGACATATCGATGGAACTTCTCTAGTTTTTCGACTTCGTCTTTTCCAAGTACCTTGCCGCGATCGGGACGATAAGCGTCATCCCAAACGAGATCACGACACATCCAATCGTTCATACCGATGTCGAGATCGAGCAACACCATCACGGGCGTTTGCAACCGCTCGGCGAGATCGAAAGCTTGCACCGCCATGTAGAAACACTCTTCGGGATTGGCGGGATAAAGACAAACGTGCTTGGTATCGCCGTGGGATGCATACGCTGCTGCGAGCACGTCGCACTGTTGGGTGCGGGTCGGCATGCCCGTTGAGGGACCGACGCGCTGCACATCGAACAAGACAGCCGGAACCTCCGCATAATATGCGAGCCCCAGAAACTCTCCCATCAGCGACACACCCGGACCCGATGTCGCAGTGAAGGCGCGGGCACCGTTCCAGTTGGCACCGAGTACCATGCCAATAGCGGATAACTCATCTTCGGCCTGAATAAACGCAAACTGAGCACGATTCGTCTCGGGATCGATGCGAGTCTTTTCGGCGAAAGACTTGAAAGCATCCATCAAAGAAGTCGATGGTGTGATCGGATACCATGCGGCGACGGTGGCTCCCGCATAGAGGCAGCCGAGCGCTGCGGCCGTGTTTCCGTCGATCATGATATGGCCGGCGGTCTTGTCCATCGGCGATACCCGCAACGGCAAAGGACAGATGAAATGCGCTCGGGCATAGTCATAGCCGAGCTGAATCGCCTGCATATTCGACTCGACCAGTGCCGGTTTTTTCGCATAGGTCTCGGCGAGTAGCTCTCGAATCCGCGCAAGATCGAGATCGAGTAGCGCCGCCAAAACACCCGCGTAGCAAATGTTCTTCATCAGGATGCGCGTTCGCACCCCCTTGAAGTTCTCGTTGCACATCTGTGCGAGCGGAACGCCGAGCACGGTGACGTCTTCGCGCTTGAGCAAAGCGGGGCGCGGCCAGGTTGAGTCGTAGATCAGATAACCGCCGGCGGCAACCTCGCGCACATCACGCGCATAGGTCTCGGCATTCATGCACACCATGATGTCGACCTTGCCGGATCTTGCGACATAGCCGTCTTTCGACACGCGAATCTCGTACCAGGTTGGCAGGCCTTGGATGTTGGATGGGAAGTAGTTCTTACCCATCACAGGAATGCCGCTGCGGAAAATCGACTTCATGAGCAGCGTATTGGCGCTCGCCGACCCGGTGCCATTGACCGTCGCGATTTTGATGGCGAAATCATTGACCCGTGACATCAACCGGCACCTCCCGAGCTCTGATCGATAGCATGGGGCCACTTCACCCAAGACTTCTGCATATCCCAAGCCGCCGTCGGGCAGCGCTCGGCGCATAGTCCGCAATGCACACAGACATCCTCGTCTTTGACCATCACCCGGCTTGTGAACTTCAGCGGCTCGCTGACATAGAGCGCCTGCGTAACATTTTTGGCAGGCGCCTTGAGCCGCGTACGTAGATCCGCATCATCACCGTCGGCCGTCATGGTCAGGCAATCAACGGGGCAGATGTCGATGCATGCGTCGCATTCGATGCACAACTTGGCATCGAAAATCGTTTGTACGTCGCAATTGAGACAACGTTGAACTTCCGCAGCCGCCTGTTCAGCTGTGAACCCAAGCTCAACTTCGATATCGATGTTCTTGAATCTCTCCTTGAGAGAAACGTGCGGAACAAGACGCCGCTCAGCCACGTTGTAGTCGTTGGCGTATGACCACTCGTGCATACCCATCTTGCGACTCTGCAGATTCATACCGGGCGACATCCGCGCGTTCAAATCGGCGCCTTGGCAATGCAGATGGATCGAAATCGCAGCTTGATGGCCATGCTCGACCGACCAGATGATATTCTTAGGACCAAAAGCGGCGTCGCCGCCGAAGAAAACGCCGGGGCGCGTACTTTCGAAGGTGACGGCGTCCACTCTCGGAATATCCCAACAATCAAACTCGATTCCAAGGTCGCGCTCGACCCAAGGAAACGCGTTTTCTTGACCAATGGCGAGAATCACGTCGTCGGCGGGGAAAAATTCCTCGCCGACAATGCGCTCAGCAGTGATGCGCCCAGCCGTATCGGTGTCGTACTCGACCACGTCGAACATCATGCCGCGCAGACGGCCCTGTTCGAGTACGAACGACTTCGGAGATCGATTGATCACGATCTCGACGCTCTCGGCTTCGGCATCCTCGAGCTCCCACTCGGAGGCTTTGAAAAACTGTCGCGGTTTTCGCGCCATTACCTTCACGCTCTTGGCGCCGAGGCGTAAAGAGCTTCGGCAGCAATCCATCGCTGTGTTGCCGACTCCAATGATCAACACGCTCTCACCGACCGAGTGCACATGATCGAAGGCGATCGATTCGAGCCAAGTGATGCCGATATGAACATTGGCGGCGGCCTCTGTGCGACCTGGCAAGTCCAATTCTTTGCCCTTCGGCGCACCGGAGCCGACGAAGATGGCATCGAAGCCGCCCTCTTCCAACAATTGACGCATCGAATCAATGCGATGACCCAATCGCAGATCGACACCCATTTCGACGATCGTGCCGATCTCTTCGTCGAGCACGCTGCCAGGCAAGCGGAACGAGGGGATGTTGGTGCGCATCAAGCCGCCAGCGACGGCGAACTGTTCGAAGATCGTCACTTCGTAGCCGAGCGGCATCAGATCGTTAGCGACGGTAAGCGATGCGCATCCTGCGCCGATGCAAGCGATCTTCTTGCCGTTCTTGTGAGCGGGAATCTCAGGGAGTCGATCGCGATAGTCTTCTTTATGATCGGCGGCCACCCGCTTTAGGCGACAAATGGCAACGGGCTTCTCTTCAACTCGGCCACGCCGACACGCAGGCTCGCAGGGGCGGTCACAAACTCGCCCGAGGATGCCGGGGAAGACGTTGGAGCGCCGATTCACCAGATACGCATCGGTGAAGCGCCCCTGTGCAATCAATCGGATGTACTCGGGAACATCGGTGTGAGCCGGGCAGGCCCACTGACAATCCACGACCTTATGGAAATAGTCGGGATGTGAGGTATCCGTCGACGCCATATGACCCCCGGTCTGTCGAACAACCACCCTTTTCGCCCGAGTATCCAAGAGGCTGGGTAAAATGTCACCGTGAATAAGCCAGCCTCAGCGCCGACACCCACGGAAATACGTCTGCGTAAGCAATCGCGGGTACTCGAGGTCGCTTTTGGTGAGGCAGAGCACTATTCACTGCCGTTCGAGTATCTGCGCGTGCACTCGCCCTCGGCTGAGGTGCAAGGGCACGGACCAGGTCAGGAAACCCTCGTGCTCGGCAAACAGCAAGTGATGATCACGGCCGTCGAACCGATCGGCCAATACGCCGTTCGGTTGGTGTTCGACGACGGACACGACACCGGGCTTTACACCTGGAAATATCTGCGGGAACTCGGTGCGGAGCACGCGACGAGATGGGCTGCTTACCTGCAAAAAGTCCGTGATCGGCTGCAGAGCGGCTCGGGAACCTGAGACAAAAAAAGGCCGGACAGCCCGTCCGGCCTATCAGTCCCTTCTTGTTTTTATCCCCCCGTTCGACCGACCCTTAAAAGGATCGATACGCCTGATCGAACCTTTTACGCCTGTTTCCGGACAAAAACTAGTCACCCCCCAACAAGGCTACAATATAGCCCCGTCCCTGGAGCCCACCGATGTCGGCCCAAGATTCGTCCAAGACCACGCATTTCGGCTTCGAAGAAGTCGCCTGGCAAGACAAGGCGCGTCGCGTTCGCGGCGTCTTCGATTCGGTTGCACCAAAGTACGACTTGATGAACGACCTGATGTCGGGGGGGCTGCACCGTATCTGGAAGAGCTTCGCGCTCTCCCAAACCTATCTGCGCCCGGGTCAGAAAGCATTGGATGTCGCCGGCGGTACCGGCGATCTCGCGCGCGGGATGGCGAGTCAGGTCGGCGAACAAGGCCTGGTCGTACTCTCGGATATCAACGGCTCGATGCTCTCCCACGGTCGTGATCGGCTGATCGATGCCGGTATCGTCAAAGGCGTCGATTATGTGCAGGCCAATGCCGAATGCTTGCCGTTCGCGGATGCCACCTTTGATTGCGTCACGATCGGCTTCGGCCTGCGTAATGTCACCAATAAGGATGCGGCACTGCGATCGATGTATCGCGTGCTCAGGCCAGGCGGTCGATTGTTGATTCTCGAGTTCTCGCAGCCGACGGCGCCTGGGCTCAAACCTTTGTACGACACCTACTCTTTCAAGGTACTGCCCGTACTCGGACGCCTCGTTGCGAACGATGAGGGGAGTTACCGATATCTCGCCGAATCGATCCGCAAACATCCAGATCAGGAAACACTGCTCGGAATGATGAGAACGGCGGGCTTTGATCAGTGCCGCTACCACAACCTCTCCGGTGGCATCGTCGCGCTGCACCGCGGCTACAAAGTCTGACCCGCTCGTGCTGACCGCTGCGATCGAAAACGCGCTTAACCGCAATCTTGCCTCATCGCCGGGTGCGAGAGCTCGCTGTACTGCCTTGCAAGGTCAGCGCTTGCTGGTTCGCATCACGGGTACAGGCTTGCAGATCAGCATCGAGTCGCTCGGCGATACGCTGTCGTTGTCACGCACACCGATCGGCGACTTCAATGTCACCGTCGAAGGCAGTCCGATCAATCTGCTCGCTCTGACGGGAAATAATCCCGAGCGATTACTGCAATCCGGGCAAGTCACTGTGCGTGGCGATGCCGAGATCCTACAGCGCTATCGAGCGCTCGCCCTGTTGCTGCAGCCAGATCTCGAGGAAGAACTCTCGCGCTTGATTGGTGATCTCCCAGCCCACCATATCGGTCGACTGGCGCGCTCGCTCTGGTCTTTCGGGCGACGCGCCGCATCGAATACGGTGCGTAATGCGGCGGAATATCTGGCGCACGAGAACCATACGCTGGTACCTCGAGCAGAAGCCGAAGCCTTCATGGCCGATGTCGATCAACTCCGTGAAGATGTCGATCGGGCTATCGCCCGTCTACGAACCCTCGAAGAAACAAGATGAAACTGCGCGTTCTTGCCCGACTGATCCAGATCCAGCGCGTGCTCGTGCGTCACGGTCTCGACGAGTTCGTCGCCGAAACGCATCTGTACCGACCTTTGCGTTTTGTCTTTCTCGCCTCGCCTTGGACCTGGTTCGAGCGTCGCAAAGGGGCTACGCGTGCCGAACGACTACGTCTCGCGCTGGAAGAGCTCGGTCCGATCTTCATCAAACTCGGACAGGCGCTCTCGACACGTCGTGATTTGTTGCCAGCCGATATCGCCATCGAACTGTGCAAACTGCAGGATCGCGTCCCGCCGTTCGATGGTGCGCTCGCCAAACGTATCGTCGAAGAAGCTTTCGGACGCCCGGTGCTCGATGTCTTCGAAGAGTTTTCGCAGCAACCCCTTGCGGCTGCCTCGATCGCCCAAGTGCACGTCGCCAAACTCAAAGCTGACGGATCCGACGGCTCGGGTAGTGATGTCATCGTCAAGGTTTTGCGCCCCGGCATGCGCAAGATCATCGAGCGCGATCTCGAGGTGATGCATGCGCTCGCTAAACTCGCTAAGCGCAATTCGCACGAAGCACGTCGCTTGCGAGTCGACGAAATTGTCGATGAATACGAGAAGACGATCATCGATGAGCTCGACTTGATGCGCGAGGCTGCCAATGCCGCGCAACTTCGGCGCAACTTCGAGGGCTCTGACCTGCTGCATGTGCCGAGAGTCTATTTCGATTTTTGTCGCGTAAACGTCATGGTGATGGAACGCATTCGCGGCATCACCATCAGCGACATGGATACACTGCGAAAGCTAGGAACGAATATTCCGCTGCTGGCCACCAACGGCGTGAAGATCTTTTTTACCCAAGTATTTCGCCATAATTTTTTCCATGCCGACATGCATCCGGGGAACATCTTCGTGCTGGCGGAGGATCCCTCACGCCCACGCTATGCAGCCGTGGATTTCGGCATCGTCGGTACACTCGACCTTCGCGATCAGCATTATCTCGCAGAGAATTTTCTCGCGGTTTTCGATCGCAACTATCGTCGTGTGGCCGAGCTGCACGTGGAATCCGGATGGGTGCCTGCCGACACACGGGTCGATGAGATGGAATCGGCGATCCGCACCGTACTCGAGCCGATCTTCAACAAGCCACTGAAAGATATTTCGTTCGGCACCATTCTGCTGCGTTTATTCGATATCTCTAGGCGCTTCGATATGCGTATCCAGCCGCAGCTGATCTTGCTGCAGAAGACGCTACTCAACATCGAGGGTCTCGGTCGTGATCTCTATCCGGAACTCGACATCTGGCAGACCGCTGCGCCCATCCTGCGCGAGTGGATGCGCGATCGCTTGAGCCCGCGCGCTCAACTGCGTCAGCTCCGCGATCACTTGCCCGCCATGATCGAAGTGACACAAGCGCTGCCGCCGCTGCTGAAGGTGGCCGTACAGAAATGGCAGGATGGCAAACTGCATATCGGCGTTCAACCGGAAGACATCGAAAAGTTGCGTCAAGAAATTCGCGCCAGCGAAAAGCGCCGCAACGCGACTCTCGTGGCAAGCATGCTCGGATTTACTTCTTTGCTTTGGTTCGGCCTCGAGTTGTGGCCAGCAGGCCTCGGCCCGCTATTGCTGATCGCGGCCGTTGTCGTGCTATGGGTTGGCGGGCGTCGAGCAGGTCGGTAGGAATTCGACCGTCAATTTATCGGGGGTGCGTAGCAGCATGACGATTTCGCCGCTGCTACCGGAATTGGGTCCGCCGTGCACGATGCCGGGTGCCCGATAAAAATAGCCACCTGCGCGATAGTCGAAGCGCTGCTCACGACCCTCTAAACACTCGAACAAACGATAGTCGCCCGAGACGAGGTAGCCCTCTTCGATCGTCCGGTGTCGCTCCCAGGGCAATTTAAGGTCCGCTCCTGCGCGAAGTAACCAGGTGCGTTGGCCGCTTTGCGGAACTTGGTATAGATCACGCACCTGTAACTTCAGAGCCACGCCGGTATCGCGCGCCGACACCATACCGGCCGCCCAATCGCTCGCTGCAGTTCGTACCACAGAGAGCGCGTTGCCGTCGGTCGAACGCGCTGGATCAAAGAACACCAATAACCTCGACGCCGCGGTCACGTGTAGTGACGCAGCGCCCACCACCGAAGGGATGTGCAGATAGTCGTGCTTGGCGAGCATTTCGCGTCGCGAGTCATGCTCCAGACGCAATTGCCCATCGAGCACGAAGATTTCAGTGGTGTAGTCGGCGTAATGCGTACTGACTGTCACACCAATCGGCAGGTTGACCTCGGCCACGAGACCGCGTGGATCACGGCGCAAAACTCGAACTTCTGCGCCTTCAAACCCTGCGAGCGACTCGGGGGCCGCATCGATAGCATGTCGTCCGAAAATACTGAAATCAGAGGCCCTGGTGTCAGTCATCGCGCTTGCAGCGGCAAGCACGAGTAAAGAGATCAGGGAGCGCAATCGGCGCCGGGGGTAGGTTTCCATCCCTTGATGATACGAATAGCCGCTCGCGCGATGCCAGCGTTGTCGTGTGCAACACCCGGAACGATGACACACGACCAGTTGAACGTCTGGCCAGTGCGCTCGGCGATCTGCCGTGAGGTGCCGTAGAAATTTTGGCCTCGGGCGTAGCGATGCGGTCCCTGCGCCATAGCCGCCGGCTGCCTCGGCAAACTGCGATGATTCGGATCGGAATCGGCGTCACCCAACATCAGGACCATGGGCGACGCGAAGATACCCGCGTCGCCGCCTTTCGGCGCACCACGCAAGCCGAAGGGCCAATCGACGTCGTTCACGGGAAACATGTAGGAGCCCGCGTTGGCCGAGATGGCCGCGACCATCCGCTGCGCGACACCCAACATCACAAATCGGTGGACGAACTGCGCGCCGGCCGAGTGACCGAATAACCAATACTGCTCGGCGCTCAAATTTTCGTGACGTCGCAGTGCATCGAACAGCGGCTCTATCGACGAGTAAGCCCAGCGTGCCTTCGGCTGCAAGCTCCCAGCTTCGTCAAATACGCCGCCGAAGTTGTAGCCTTCACTGCCTGGAAAATAATTTTGTGCGTACTCCGGTACGACCACCACGATATCGTTAGCCAACGCGATATCGCGCCATTCGGCGAGATAGCGATCGGCATCGCGCCCCACTCCATGCATCACGAATACGATCGGTGCATCCGCTTTGGTATCGGCTCCACGCAGATACCAGAGTGTAATCGGTGCCCCACCCCAGTCGGCCACTGTGAGACGCTTCGAACCCGGCACGTCGATACCGGCAAGCCCCGCGTGACTCACAAGAGGTAACAGCAGAACCACTAAGGCGGCTAGCCAAAACGCGAACTTAGACGGAAACGCTCGACAGATCGACATGATTATTGTCCTTTGAGTTCGCGCGAGAGGCGTTCGGTGTCGAGAGCGCCTTCCCAGCGCGCCACCACGATGGTCGCCACGGCATTGCCTACAAAATTGGTGATGGCGCGACACTCGGACATGAAACGATCGATACCGAGAATCAAAGCCATGCCGGCCACCGGCACGGCCGGCACCACGGCCAACGTGGCAGCCAAAGTGATGAACCCAGCACCGGTGACACCGGCGGCACCTTTGGAGCTGATGATCGCAACCAACAACAGCAACACCTGATCAGTGAGACTCAAATCCACCCCGGTCGCCTGCGCGATGAAGAGCGCCGCCAAGGTCATATAGATATTGGTGCCATCGAGATTGAACGAATAACCGGTCGGCACGACAAGGCCCACTACCGATTTAGCGCAGCCCGCTTGCTCAAGCTTGCGCATCAAAGACGGCAGCGCCGACTCGGACGAGCTGGTACCGAGGACTAGCCATAACTCTTCTTTTAGATACGTAAGGAGTCGCCAGAGGGAGAAGCCAGATGCTTTGGCGATCAAACCCAGCACGACCAAGATGAAAAATGCCGAGGTTAAGTAGAAGGTGGCTATCAAGGCTGCAAGATTGGCGATCGAGTCGATGCCGTATTTTCCGATGGTAAAGGCGAATGCGCCGAATGCGCCGATCGGTGCAAAGCGCATCAACAAGGTCACCATCTTGAAAAACGCCTCGCTGATGACATGTAAGCCTTCGACGATGCGGTGTCGGCTTTGATCGAGATTGGCGACGCTGATACCGAAGATGATGGCGATGAAAAGCACCGAAAGAATCTGGCCACTCGTCAATGCGCCGAGAAAAGTATCGGGGATGATGGCGAGCAGGAAAGATACGATGTCCTGCTCTTGCGCCTTGCCCACATAACCGGCCACTGCACCATCATCGAGTGTGGCCGGATCGACATTCATGCCATCGCCTGGCCTGACGACATTCGCAACGATCAGGCCAATCACGAGTGCGCCGGTTGATACCACAACAAAATAAAGCAAGGCTTTTCCAGTCGTACTACCAAGGCTTGCCAGTGAAGACATGCTGGCGATGCCACTGGCGACCGTCAAAAAAATCACCGGCGCAATCACCAGCTTGACGAGCTTGATGAAAGCGTCGCCCAACGGCTTGAGCTGAACAGCAATGTCGGGAACGAAGTGCCCGAGCGCCCCTCCCACGACGATTGCGATCAAGACCTGTGCATAAAGCGCAGTCCACCAAGGCTTGCTCGCATTGGCCACACTCATCCTCGCAGTGCCCGCAACCACGAACGCGGATCGTCTCCCCGCTCGAGCACTTCGACCAATGCCGAGCCCACGACGACACCAGCGACGTGGCTGCGTAATTTTTCGACCTGTTCGCGTGAGCGAATACCGAAACCCGCACAAACCGGAACAGGCGATATCGCCGTGACCGTCTTGAGATAGTCGATAACGGTGTCGGGCACGGCGACGTTCTTACCGGTAGTCCCAGTCATCGTCACGGCATACACGAAGCCCTCGCTGGCAGCGCAGACTTGCTGCAATCGCGCCGACGTCGTCACCGGCGTGACCATTTGCACGAGTGCGACGCCTTCGGCGGCTAGTGCTGCACGCAGTTCGACGCCCTCATCAAAGGGCAGATCCGGCACGATGAATCCGCAGACGCCTGCCGCTGCGGCATCGGCAGCCAGTGCGGCATATCCATACTGCAACAGCGGGTTAAGGTAACTCATCAGTACGAGCGGCGTAGCGGGTCGCTGCATGCTACGCAGTTCCGACAAAATCCATTTCAGACTGACGCCTTGCTTCAAAGCTGCTTGGCTTGAACGCTGGATCGTCATACCGTCGGCCATGGGGTCAGTGAACGGTACGCCGATCTCGACGACATCCGACTCACTCGCCACCGCTAATAAATGCTCGCGAAACTGTTCCTTGCGCGGGAAGCCGGCAGTCATGAAAGCCACAATGGCAGGTTCGCCCCGTTTCGATGCGGCGCGCACCGCATCGGCCAAACGCTCACTCGGCTTCACGATGCTTTCTCCGCGAGGAGGGTTCTTTGTAATGTCGGCATATCTTTGTCACCACGCCCTGACATGCACAAAATGACTTGCGCGCCCGGATGAGTCTTAGCCCAACGCTTCACGCCATGCAGCGCATGAGCGGTTTCGAGTGCCGGAAGAATACCTTCGAGCTTCGAACATTCAGTCAGTGCCGACAAGGCTTCGTCGTCCGTAGCCGATTCGTACTTCACTCTTCCGGCTGACATCAACAAGGCATGTTCAGGACCGACCCCGGGGTAATCGAGGCCCGCCGAGATCGAGTCGGTCTCGTGAATCTGACCGTTCTCATCCTGCAGTAACAGTGAGTAGCAGCCCTGTAACACGCCAGGCCAGCCGTAACTGAGGCTCGCCGCATTCTCACCCAAGTTCACGCCGCGCCCACCTGCTTCGACACCGACGATCTCAACCGACGCATCGGGAACGAAAGCATGGAACATACCGATGGCATTCGATCCGCCACCAACGCAAGCAAATACGGCATCAGGCAACCGACCGTTGCGCTCCAAATATTGTGCACGCGCCTCGCGACCGATGATCGCCTGCAGCTCACGAACGAGATAAGGATAGGGATGTGGACCCACGGCCGAACCGAGCAGATAAAACGTGCCCATCGGATCGGAGACCCAATCGCGTAGTGCCTCATCAATTGCAGCGCGCAAAGTCTGATCGCCACCCGTGACCGGAACGACTTCGGCACCCATCAAGCGCATGCGCCCCACGTTCGGAGCCTGTCGCTCCATGTCGATGGCACCCATATAAACGATGCACGGCAACCCAAGACGCGCACAAGCTGCTGCACTCGCTACGCCATGCTGTCCGGCACCGGTCTCCGCAACGATGCGTTTGGCACCCAGTCGTTTGGCGAGCAGCGCCTGGCCGAGAGCATTGTTGATTTTGTGCGCGCCAGTATGCGCAAGGTCCTCGCGCTTGAACCAAATCTCGGCGCCCCACGCAGCCGAAAGACGTGGTGCATAACTCAACGCCGTTGGTCGCCCGACCCAGTGACGTAACTGTTCGGTCAGTTCGGCTTGGAAATCGGCGCGGTGCAGATGCTCGCGCATACCCGCCTCTAGACGCTCGAGTGCGGGAATCAAAGTTTCAGGAACGTACCTGCCGCCGTAAGGACCGAACCGTCCGCGTAAATCCGGATATTGGCCGCCGAGCTCGGCATCGAGCATGCGACGCTGCTCTTCGGCACTGAATTTCACATGGGCATTCATCTTTTACACTCCTGCAGAGGCGCGGCGGGCCGCCTCAACGAATTCAATGATCTTCTGCGGCGACTTGCGACCGGGTGACGACTCGACACCACTCGACACATCCACACCGAAAGGACGCACGTCGCGAATCGCTGCTGCGACATTGTCGGACGACAACCCGCCCGCCAAGACCAAGTCGGTCGCACGGGCAACCTGCGCTGCCTGCCGCCAATCAGCCGTGACACCTGCACCACTGCGAGGCCCCTCGAACAAGATTCGCGCGGGCCAGTGCGCCGGCGGGATCTGCTGCTGACGAACGACAGGCAGTATACGAGCCGGATCGAGCGGTGGCAGCGATGCGAGATCCGCCCAATCCAACTGTAATAAATCCGGTTGAAACTCCTGAAGCAGTGTCGAGACGAGCACTTCGGAGGGGTGCAAGGTGACCGCCACGCACAACGCTTTGCGCCGCGCGGGTTCTGCCAAACGCAGTGCTTGATCGATGCTCAGTTCGCGCGGTGAGGGCGCGAAAACGAAGCCGATCGCATCGACTTGCTGCTCCAGAGCGACCGAAACCGCCGTTGCGTCCGTCAAGCCACACACCTTGATCCACACCGGCGTCATCATCTTCAAGCCCGCGCTGCAGAGCGGCGCTGCTCGGCAGCCGAACGAGCCGCATCCAACATCGCTGCCAGATGCGCCGCGGGGTCTGCCGCTTGCATCAAAGCACCACCGATCAAAGCCAAGTCGTAGCCGACTCTCGCCATACGCGCAGCATCTGCCGTCGTGACCACCCCACTCTCGGCCACGCGGGGCACGGATGTCGGCAACTCGGACACCAAGGTCTCCAATCGATCCGGTACGACTTG
>CAIVYV010000071.1 GCA_903910215.1 uncultured Pseudomonadota bacterium | reverse complement strand
TGCATCAGCCATCGAGCTCCAAGACAATGCGATGAGGATGGCGATACCTGCGTGACACAGGCGCCTAAGCTGGAATAAGGGCTCTATCATCAGTCTGCTGTCACCAATCGAAATTTCTGGATGCGCTTGCCCGCAGACTCTGCGGCGTAGATGTTGCCTTCGGAATCGAAGGCAGCTTGATGCACTTGTTTCAGTTGACCGGCCCAAGGACCGTATTCGCCAAAGCGATGAATTTCCGCCCCATCGCTGCGCCGGAGAATGCGAATCTGAAAGTTGCCGATATCGGTCACTGCCATCAGTGTCTGTGACGCATCGGGCCAGAAACTGATGTCTCCCACGGTACCCGGAGGCAAGGTCTCAGTGCCGATGCGATGCTCGACGACGAAGCTGCCATCCGTCTTGAATACGTGCATGCGATTGTTGTCGCGATCGCAAACGTAGACTAAAGAGTCTCGCGATACGGCGATGCAATGCACATTGCGAAACTGCTGAGAGATCGGATTGTTTGGGGAATAGCGCGGCACTTCGTCATCCGTCGGGGGCTTTCCGTAGGCGCCCCACAAGCGCTTGTACGCACCGGTATCCGCGTCAAAGACGATGACCCGGTGGTTGCCGTAGCCGTCGGCGACATAGGCCTCGTTGGTTTTCGGATCCACTGCGATAGCCGCCGCGCCGAACAGTTGACTGGTATCACGGCTATCGCGCTTGCCGCCCGCGCGGCCGATTTGCATGAGGAACTTTCCCTCACGCGTGAATTTCAAAACCATGCCGTCAGGCTTGAGCCCTTCGGTAGTCACCCGTGTCGAGCTGCCACCAATCCAGACGTTGCCAAGATGATCGACAGTGACACCGTGTTCGACCGACGGCCAATCATAGCCCTCGCCCGGACCGCCCCAGGCGTGGACGACATTGCCTTCACGGTCGAATGCAATTACCGGTGGAGCGGCAACACAGCAACGCGACGCGGGTGGATTGCGCGACGCACTCAACTCGCGCATGTTCAAAGTTCGTGGACGATTGACGATCCAGATCAGCCCATCAGCATCGACGAATAAGCCTCCGATCTCGCCGATCACCCAATTATTCGGCAGAGGAAGCTTGGGCCAGTTCGTATCGACTTGGTATCGAAGCGTTTTTGGCACTTCGACGGCCGGCGCCGGCATGCAGACTGAGAGGGCAACGAGCGCGAAGCCAACGATTTTTACCCGGATCGACATGCAACCCCCAGAAACGGACCGCGTGCGAAGCATCGATGCTCCGCACGCGGCCAAACGCTTACAACTTGAAACGCACTCCGACCCGGTAGTTGCGACCCAACTGATCGAACAAAGTCGGGTTAGTCGACGGCGTGCCGTAAGCACTGCCAGCGGGGCCCGGCGCCACGATCGGCGGATCCTTATCGAGCAGATTACGAATATTCAAGAAGAACTCGTAGGACGAGTCATTCGCACGCTCGAGCGTATAGGTGAGGTTGGCATCCACGACGAACTGCCCATCGATGCTGTTGTCATTGATGGTGCGGTTGAACGAGTTCGATGCCGGGCAGCCCGTGGTGCACTCAACCCAAGCCGTGTTGTAGACACCCGAGCTGATACCACGGCCGGTCAGGTTCACCGAGTACGGACCTGACTTGTAGCGCGCCGTCAGACGGTACATGTAGTCCGGCGGACCATCACCGTTGTTGCTACCTACCGAGTCAGTCGGCGTGACGATGCCATCGTCCTGGTAGTTTTCCAGGTAATGCGTCACGAGACCACGCAGCTGCAAGTTGCCATCGTTGCCACCGAGACCAGGGACATCCATCTGGTAGCTCAACTCAAGGTCGATACCGCGATTGATGCGCTCCGCCAAGTTGAATGGCGAGATAGCGATTTCGGTGATGATGTTCGTGCCTCCCGCTGCCACGCCGCGAGTGATCGCTGCGCAGTAGACCTGGTTACCCTCGAAGCAACGATCGACGATTTCCTGTGCGGGCAACGATCCGATCGCACCGGCGAGATCGATTTCATAGTAATCGACCGACGCGTTGAATCCGGGCAGAGCACCCGGCTGCAGCACGACCCCAAAGCCCCACTGGTCCGCCTCTTCCGGCAGCAAGTTGGGATTACCTCGGTTGACGCCACGGTATTGCGTATTCGCGTTGTTGTTGAACGGATCGAGTACGTTGTTGGTGTTCGACGTACCGGCCGCGAACAACTCACCGAGATTCGGCGCGCGGATGTCGCGTGAACGGGTCAAGCGGAAGCGAACATCGTCGTTCGGCGAATACGTGAGACCCACCTTCCAGGTCGTCACGGCACCCGAAGTGCTGTAATCGGTGCGACGAACGGCCGCGTTCAAATCGAGCGCCTCGGCCATCGGCTTGCCTGCAGCCAGCGGCACTACCGTTTCGACGAAGGCCTCCTTCACGTCGTACTTACCGAAGTTCGGCAAATAGTTACCGACGAACCAGCCGGAGCGATAGATCGGGTCGACGAAGCCGCTGACCTCTTCCTCGCGCCACTCGACACCGGTGGCGAGCGAGACAGGGCCCGCTGCAACCGAGAACGGCTCGCCGTTGATCGAGATGGCAGCCACACGCTGCTCGAGCGTCTGCTCGCGTTGCGGGTTGCCGAGAACGTACGCCAACGCGTCGTTGGTAACCACGCCGATACCCATGCGATTCAACGGCACACAGCCGTTGCCCGGATCCGTTAGCGTCGAGCGGCACACGATCTGAGTGGTGCCCGGACGAAACACGGCATCTTGCGC
>CAIVYV010000070.1 GCA_903910215.1 uncultured Pseudomonadota bacterium | reverse complement strand
AGATTGTGCACCCGCAGAGAGCTCAAAGCCGGTCACGGCGTCTCGTTCGGCCAAAAAATCACGCGCGGGACGCAGTGTGGAGCTTTGGGTCGGTGGTGATCGGGAGCTCGCCAAGAGTCAGCACTGGTTTTCTGATAAGCCCTGAGCAAGCGGCCAATAGATCGTAAGAGGTGTCTAGATGATCACAGGACTCGCGCTGTTTCGCACCAGGGCTATCTGGATGGCGCTTATCGTATTGTTTGCTTGTGCGGCGCAGTCGAGTGCCGCGATACCAGCGCGCATCGATCTTTTCGTGGGTGACAGTCGTGTGGTCGATGCTGAAACGACGCGTATCGCGGTCGGAAATGGCAAGTTGGTCTCGGCCACCTTGGTTAGTGCGGGGCAGTTCGTTTTAATCGGTCACGCGCCGGGCGACACGGTCGTTCAGCTGTGGTTGCGCGATGGGACTCAGCGTCGGCTCGACGTTCGCGTGACAGCGATCGATTTGCAGGCAACTTTGTCCGAGATTCAGCGCTTATTGGCAGATGTGCCTGGCGCGAGTGCACGGGTTGCGGGTGGTCGCATTCTTCTCGAGGGTGAGATCGTCGATGCGCGCACTCGCGCGAGGGTTTCGGAGGTGGTCAAACTGTTTCCGGAGATGCTCGTCGATCTGACGAGCAAGCCGTCGGCAGAGACCTTGGTCCATGTTGACGTCAAAATCGTGGAGTTCCGACAGGGGCAGTTCCGCGAGCTCGGCATTCGCTGGCGCGACGATATATCTGGGCCATCCGCCGGCGTCATCGCCGATTTTGTCACGAATGATCGCTTCCGCTTCGTCAGCCCCGATACACCCGCCGAACCTCAGGCTTTCGATGTCATCCCGGGGCACACACCGGCTAAGGCTTATCTGGGAATTGCCACGACACTCGAGTCTCGTCTGCGCCTGCTCGAGCAGTCTGGCGAAGCTTTGACGGTTGCAGAGCCGCGTTTGAGTTGTCGCAGTGGCGGACATGCCCGTTTCGTCGCCGGAGGCGAAATCCCGGTACCGGTCGTCAACTCGGTTGGTTCGACTGATGTCGAATTTCGTGAGTACGGGGTGATCCTCGACATCAAGCCGGTGGTCGATACGCCCGGGATTGTGATGCTGCGCGTCGAGACGGAGATCAGTCAGGTCGACAACGCCCAGCGGGTCGCCGGAATCCCTGGGCTGCTCAAGCGCCGCTCGACGACTGATATTGATTTGAAACACGGCGATACCGTCGTTATCGCGGGGTTGATGCAACGACAGCGAAGTCGGGACAGCGAAGGGTTACCCGGAGTATCGCGGCTGCCGGCGGTGGGACGATTGTTCGGAGTCAAAGGTCAGCGCCAAGAGGAGTCCGAGGTCGTAATTTTTTTGACGCCACGTCTCGAGTCCGCGATCGCGCGCGGCAAGGACGATGCCGAGCGCTTGCGTCGCGCGCAAGAGCGCATCGACTCGATAAGTTCATCATCGCCCAAGACGACTGAACGTCCAGCCCCCGCGCGTTCTCCTGAACTGAAGGGGGTATAAGGTGACCCTCGCCCGCGATGTGGCGTTACCGCCAGGTGTTCATTGGATAGGACGTGAGGTGGATTGCGCAGTCTGTCTCGAGAGT